>JAIRUF010000017.1 GCA_031254555.1 Oscillospiraceae bacterium
GATTTAATAATTTATAAGGGGTGTTTACATGGCTGTTTTTAAACCATTCAGGGCAATTCGTCCTGACACAAAATATGCAAAGCAGGTTGCCGCACTGCCATATGACGTCATGACAAGCGATGAAGCCAGGGTTGCCGTACAGGGCAATCCCTATTCTTTTTTACGGGTTGATAAAGCCGAGGTGGATCTTGATGTATCAGTGGAAAACTATGATGAAAGAGTGTACCGTAAAGCCCGCGAAAATCTGGATAAACTATGTTTTGACAATATATTAAAGCAGGATGAAAATCCCATGTTATACATATACAGGCAGACTATGGACAAAAGGAGCCAGACCGGACTTGTAGGCTGCGCCTCAATAGACGACTATATAAATAACAAAATTAAAAAACATGAGCTGACAAGAGAGGACAAAGAGGTTGACAGGATAAACCATGTTGATTACTGCAACGCCAATACAGGACCTATCTTTTTAACTTACAGGGACAACGAGGATATAAACTCAATTATCTCCTCTTGGCAGCGCTCTTTTGAACCTGTCTATGACTTTGACGACGACGGCGGGATTTCGCATACGGTATGGGTTATTAACGATAAAGATATAATAGAAAAGCTGCAAGGTCTTTTTTGTAAAGTGGATTCGCTTTACATTGCTGACGGACATCATCGGTCAGCCTCCGCTGTTAAAGTGGGCCTTAAACGAAGGGAGCAAAACCCGGGATTTACAGGCAATGAAGAGTTTAACTTTTTCCTGTGTGTTGCCTTTCCTCAAAGCGAGCTTAAAATTATGGACTACAACAGGGTGGTAAAAGACTTAAACGGACTTACCCCTGATGAGTTTCTAGTAAGGGTGCAGGAAAAGTTTGAGCTTTATAAATCGGCTGATAATGCCCCGTATAAACCTGATAGCTTACACATGTTTGGTATGTTTATGGGAAGCACCTGGTATAAGCTGTGTGCAAAGCCGGGCACTTATGATGAAAACGACCCCGTTTTGTCTCTGGACGTATCTATCCTGCAAAACAATCTAATAGGGCCAATACTTGGGATAGATGATCCACGCACATCTCAAAGGATAGATTTTGTCGGCGGTATTCGCGGGCTCCACGAACTTAGCAGGCGAGTGAACACTGACATGGCTGTCGCTTTTTCGATGTATCCCACCTCTGTCGATGAACTTATGGATATAGCTGATTTTGGGAATATAATGCCGCCTAAATCCACTTGGTTTGAGCCAAAATTGCTCAGCGGACTGTTTATCCACAAACTTTAATTTTTGCAACCGTTTTTATATATTTTTATTTTGTAAAGATATATTATAATGATTGAAATTAAATAGAGAAATGATCTTTTTATGACACAAAAGCGGCGGTTGCGCTTATGCGCAAGAAACGCTTTGCGTTTGTAAAATCTTTGATTTTACCGCCGCTTTATGTTACAATAAGTCGAAAATACATTTGTTACATACAAAGGATGGTTCCTGAATGCAATTGATAAAAGCATGTTCTTTAGCGTTACTTTTTGCATGTACCCTTTCCTCATGTGCACTACAGTCGGATTTTCAGTCTCAAGATATGACGCACACCGGTATATTTACGGCAAACTCCGCGAAAAGCGTTTCTGTCGAACTTTTAAACGAGTTGAATATGGACAATATGATTGAGCTTGATTTAGAAGATATATCTGTCCACTACGGATTTAACCCCAATTTCCTGGATGATTTTTCAGTCTATACCTCCAGCCAGGAAGGCAACGCAAATGAAATAGCCATCTTTGTAATTGAAAACGAGAATAACAGGCAGCAGGCCTTTGACGCTATAGTTGATAAACTCCGTTTTAAGTCTCAGGCTTTCAGCGAGATAAATATCAAGGAGTATGATAAGTTCTCATCAAACACCGTCACAGTTAACGACAGTTATATCATTGTCGCGGTTTCCTCTTTTCCTGAAAAGGTCTACAATATCCTGGACAATTTTTATAAATAAAGAAATTATAAAAAAACAGGCGCACAACATTGTGCGCCTGTTTTTCTGTTTTAACCTATTTAATTAAATTCAGCTTACAATATAGACTTCCCTGTATTTACGGCCAAAGTTTAAAGCCTCTTCATGAGTCTTAAACATCAAGTCTATGGTATTGCCCCTAATTGCCGACCCGGTATCATGGGCAATATACTCTTTGCCGTCTATTAAAAACTTTGTTCCAAAAGGAATAACTCTCGTGTCTACCGCGGCACTTCTGCCCGGCACAGCCCTTTGTCCGGACGCGGTCATTATGACTTCATTGCCGTTGCTGCCAATCGGTCTATTCTTCGCCCATATTCCGCAACATTTACTGCATGGGCAATAAGCTGTGATTTTAAACGTTCCGGCAAGCCTTGACTTCTTTTTCTGTATTGTTCCATCCAAATATTCATCGGTTTGCTCTATTTCTAGCTCTTGCAAAGTCACGCTTAACCCATTGCTTTTTAAAACATTTACCCTCTTATTTTCTGGATCCTGTGTGCCAAGTTCTGTAACAATCGAGATTACATCGTTTTCAAACGCTCTGGCCTCCATTAATATATCCGCGCTCACAGCAAATGATAATGAGATTGCCAACGCTATTATCATTTTATTTAACTTTTTATTCATTATATTTACAATCCTTAATTTTATATCGCAGTATATTTGCGATATTTTTTCTTGCTTATAGGATTATCACTTCGAGTTTTAAAATATACAAATTTTGAAAAATTTGTGATAACTCTACATATAAATTGGTCAAATAGGGCTATAAATATAATTTTTAAATAAATTTTTTTGTTTTGTATATATAAATTAGACAGTGTATATTTTAAGTCTGGTTTATTTTTACTTCATTGACCAGCGGTTTGCCGTCAAAGTATGCCTTCAAATTGTCAAGCGTAGTTCTTGCTATCTGCTCAAGTGCCTCCCTTGTCAAAAACGCCTGGTGAGAGGTCACCAAAACATTTGGCATTGTTATAATATCCCTCAATGTATCGTCCTTAACAATTTCATTTGAAAGATCCTCATAAAAGAATTCCCCCTCTTCTTCATACACATCAAGGCCCGCGGCCCCTATTTTTAAATTTTTTATCTCTTCTACCATCGCGTCTGAATCTATAAGCGCTCCCCTTGAGGTATTTATTATATAAACTCCATTTTTCATCAGATCAAATGTCTTTTTG
>JAIRUF010000096.1 GCA_031254555.1 Oscillospiraceae bacterium
TGGCAGAAGCTGTTTATTCAGGTGAGCTTGTAGGAAACGCGCTTGCGATCCTTATGGATAGGTATGTAGTGTAGAAAAATGTATTGCGGGCTAACATCCGACTTTGTAAAATGGTTTTCGATCATGCTCGCATGGCCAATAAAAAGGACTGATAAAATGAACAAAATACTGAGGAGATACGCTTTAAGCACGGCTTCTTTTATTTGTATGTCAATACTTATTGTGGGAGTTATAACCGCCCGCAATAATACGAGAAAGCTAAGCTTTGGCGAGGAGTATGATGTGGTGCAGATATATGCAAGCGCCAACGACCGCATCGATATAGAAAGCGGTAGTTCAAACATAGAGGTGCCCATTGACGCGTTTAAAAAAGCAAGGGAAACAATAGGTAAAGCCGTATGCTTTTTTGTCCCCTCAGTAAATAATTCAGAATGGCTTAAAGAGAGTATATTAAATATATTTTAAACCACAGCTTAATTGCTGTGGTTTTGCTTGTAATAAGAGTTTTATGAAAGTATAATAGTGGTAATTGCATGACTGTAAAAAAAGGGGGATTACATATGCGCTTTGTTTTGAGGGAATGGACAAAAAAAGATGTGCACAGCGTTGCAAAGCACGCAAACAATAAAAGCATTGAAAAAAATTTAAGGGCAAGCTTTCCTCATCCATACACGTTGGAAGATGCAGAGGAATATATAGATATGTGCGCAAACGCCGACAAGACAAAGTCACTTTGTCGGTGTGTAGATGTAAACGGCGGGGCTGTGGGAAGCATAGGTGTGTTTTTGCTTGACGATGTGTACTGCAAAAGTGCGGAGATCGGATACTGGCTCTCACAGGATTACTGGGGTATGGGGATAATGACAAAAGCTGTAAGTGAGATATGTGAGATAGCTTTTAAAGAGCTTGATATAGTGCGTATACAGGCATGTGTGTTTGGGTTTAACAAAGGCTCGATGAAGGTGCTTTCGAAAGCCGGGTTTGACCTTGAGGGAATATTAAAGAAAAGCATATATAAAGACGGGCAAATCCATGACAGCTATATGTACGCTAAAACAAGGTAAAGATATGAAAATTCTTATAGACGCAGACGGATGCCCGGTTGTGGACATATCATGTGAGCTGGCCGCGCAATCTAATACGCAGTGTGTAATAATATGCGACACATCACATTCCATAAACAAAGCTGGTGCAAAGACTGTTGTGGTCTCCCAAGGAGATGACAGTGCGGATTTTGCGCTTGTCAATATGGTCTCTAAAGGGGACATAGTAATTACTCAGGATTATGGACTTGCCGCAATGTGTATTGCCAGAGGTGCTGTTCCTGTAAATCAGGACGGAATGCTGTATAACGACGGAAATATAGACGCACTTTTACACTGCCGCCACAACGCTCAAAAGATCAGAAGAGCTGGGGGAAGGCTTAAGGGCCCCTCTAAAAGAACAAGGGAGCAGGATGAAAAGTTTAAAGATTCTCTTTGTAATTTAATTAAAAAGCAACAGATGACAAAATAAAAATCACTCTTCGGTAAATTACGCGAAGAGTGATTTTATTCTGTTAACTTAGCAGATGTTTTTTGCCTTTTTATAAACAGGATTAAGTTTACTCAATACTTTTGTAAAGATATTATGATAGATTTTATCATAAAACTCAAACTCACTGGGATCAGGTAAAAACTCATCTTTTATGTGTACCATGGAACTGATGGCCTCATCGTAATCCTTAAAAACGCCCAAAGAGACAAATGCGACCATTGAACTGCCCAGCCCGCTTGCCTCATGTGTCTGTATGCGGTAAACTGGTATGCCAAACATGTTTGCAGTGATTTGGCAGATATCGTCGCTCTGGGATCCGCCGCCTGCAAGGTATATGGAATCTATCTTTGTCTTGCTGCGTCTTTGAAGTGTGAGCAGGCCGTTTCTCAGTGAATAGTTAAGACCTTCTATTATGGCTCTGTATACATGGATTTTTGAATGAACGTCTGACAGACCTATTATTGATCCCTTAACGTCTGGCATTACAAGGCCGGGAGTGAAGTAAGGATGAAGGATAAGACCGTCACATCCTGGGTCAACTTCCTTAAGCCTTGCGTTTAGCAAATCCTCAGGAGACAGGCCCAGTTTTTTAGCCTGGTCCACCTCTCTTGAGGCAAACTCCTTTTTAAACCATGTGATTAGCCAATAGCCGCGATAGATCTGTATTTCAGGGTTGTAGTGTTCCCTTAAGACCGCCGGATAAGCGGGGAAAAACATCATTGGTTCAACATATTTAGATGTTGTTATCTGCACCGTTGCGGTGGTGCCGAAGCTTAACGCTGCCTTATCCGGAGTGGTGCATGAAAGCCCGAGGGTTTCACATCCTTTGTCTGATCCTGTCGCAATTAAAGGAATACCTACAGGAATACCCGTCTCATCTGACGCCTTTTGTGTTATAGTGCCGATTAAATCACCGGGTTCAACTAAATCGCACAACTTTTGTTTGTCAACAGGGAAGAGGCAATATGTAAGTTCATTGGGTTTTTGCCAGTCCCTTTTCTTGTTGTTGAACGGAACGTGCCCGATTATATTGGCTGTAGAGTCAACCAACCTGTCAGAAAAACGGTATGTAAGATATGCGGAAAGCATTACAAACTTATAGGTTTGCTCCCAAATTCCCGGTTCATTTTCCCGAATCCAGTTACAGGATGAAACGCGGAACTGTGACAGGGCCGACTGATCCATTCCAACAAGCTTGAACAGCGATTTTTTTACAAGAGGAAACGGATTGTCACAATCAGTTTCTCTCTTGTCGAGCCATAGAATCATGTCACGCAGTGGCTCACAGTTCTTATCCAGACAAATATTACTGTCTCTGATTGTTGTGCAGGTAACGGCGATTATGTCGTTCCAAAGGTCACCTACCATTTCTTTGAGCTCAAGACTGATCTTGCAAATAATGTCCCAGTAAAAAGAGGGCTTTTGCTCCGCCCAATTTTTCTTAAGGGAGTAGTAAGGGGTATCATACTTTTTTTGTACCTTATACAGAATATTTCCGGACTGGTCAACAAGAACAGCCCGGCCGCTCTGCGTGCCAAGGTCAAATGTCAATACTAGTGGTATGGACATATAAACACATCCTCTCTTAAATTTACCATACACATCTTAAAAAATATCCCAAAATACTTCATAAAACCGAACATAACACAACGATCCTTATAATCGTAAACCGTCGAATTAAAACGGATAGATTTAAGGGTCGCAATTTTTATAGCCACTTAGACTATAACATTGCCCTTAAAAGCATGTCAACCTTTTAGACATCCGAACAACTATTTTTTACCTTTTATATATAATAGTTCTTAATTTATTATGCATTATTCTAAAAATATGGCGTTAAAAATCTAATTCATATCTGGAATAGATTTTTTAAGTCACCTATGTTATAATACCCAAATACGGCTTAGTTTCAATGTGTATTTGATTTTTTTAAGCTTTAATAAATACAAAGGATTGCATTTATGAAGATTTTACTGGTAATAGACCAATACTTCTCGGCAAATAATGGAATGACTATTTCGGCTCGCAGATTTGTGGGTATTCTGCGTGAACACGGGAACGAGGTCAGAATTGTAAGTACGGGCAAAGAAGGCGATACTCAGTACTTAATGGATAGGGTACGAGTACCAATTTTTGACAAGGTCATACAAGAGCAGGGAATGCAGTTTGCAAAAACTGATATACCGCTTTTAAAAGAGGCCATAAAGTGGGCGGATATTGTTCACTTCCAAGCGCCGTTTATGATATCACATAATGGTATTATGCTGTGCAAAGATTTTAATGTTCCATATACAGCGGCGTTTCATGTTCAGCCTGAAAATGTTACATCAACTCTTCACTTATCAAAAATCCAGCCGATAAATGCAATCTTGTATTGGGCGGCCAAAAGATATGTATTCAGGTATTGTTCGCACATCCATTGCCCCAGCAATTTTATAGCAAAGGAGCTTAGAAGGCATAACTATAAAGGAAAGATCCATGTGATATCAAATGGAATAGATCCGGACTTTAAATATAGAAAGATTGAAAAATCAGAGCAGTTTAAAGACAAGTTCATAATTCTTACAATAGGAAGGCTTTCTATTGAAAAAAGACAGGATCTTTTGATGCATGCGGTTGAAAAATCCAAATACAAAGATCAGATACAGGTTATCATTGCCGGTCAAGGACCGCTTAAGAAGAAACTTGAAAAACTGGCCTCGAAGATGGACTTTCCTGTGCTTATCAAATTTTTCAGCAAAGAAGATCTGCTAGATATAATTGCCATGAGTGACTTATACGCACATCCGGCAGAGGTTGAAATTGAGGCAATGTCTTGTATGGAAGCGTTTGCAAGCGGGCTTGTACCGATAATATGCGACAGCAAAAAGTCAGCAACTCCGCAGTTTGCTCTTGACAAAGACAGTCTTTTTGAAAAGGGAAACGCCGATGACTTAGCACAAAAAATTGATTACTGGATAGAGAATACAAAGAGGCGGAAAAATTCAGAACTTGAATATAGCCAAGCTGCAAAAAAATATGATTTGGATAATTGCGTAAGGCAAATTGAGGATATGTTCAAAGAAGCATTACGTGAGCATAGCAGAGAATATACAGATAATTAGGAGCT
>JAIRUF010000064.1 GCA_031254555.1 Oscillospiraceae bacterium
TTATCTTCCCGGTACACCCCAGAACCAGGGAAATGGCTGTTAGCGTATACAGGGAGCTCGGTTTTAAAAATACAATTATGATTGAGCCTGTTGGATATCTGGACATGCTTTATCTGACTAAAAACGCAAAAAAGGTCATCACGGACTCAGGCGGGCTGCAAAAAGAAGCATATATATTAAAAACATCTTGCGTTACTGTAAGAGACCAGACAGAATGGGTAGAAACTCTTATCGGCAACAACAATATATTGGCAAAGCCGCAAGCTGCAGATATATATGAAAAGGCATTCGATACAATTATAGATACAGCAAATAATAAGGACTATTTTGGAAAAGGCGATGCTGCCCAAAAAATATGTTCCTTGATAAATTAAGAGGAGACTGCCGTGAAATATGCACTCATAGGATGCGGAAGAATATCAAAAAATCATATAAAAGCCGCTCTAAATAATGGACTTGACATAGTTGCTGTATGCGACATTGTTGATGGGCACATGCGCTCAGTTATTGTCGAAAACGGTCTTGAAGCGAAGAGCGTTAAAACATATACCGACTATAAAGAGATGATAGGTGAAAATGATATAGATCTTATCAGCATTGCGACTGTAAGCGGCAATCACGCTGAAATTGCGCTGTACTGTATTGAGCAGGGTATACATGTAATAATAGAAAAGCCTATGGCCATGTCTATAGAGGATTGCGACAAGATAATAAAACTTTCAAATGATAAGGGTGTAAAGGTTTCGGCATGTCATCAAAACAGGTTTAATTTGGCGGTTCAGGAATTGAGGGTAGCTTTAGAAGAAGGCAGATTCGGCAAGCTTTCTCATGGTTCGATACATGTCAGATGGAACAGGAATGAGGGTTACTATACCCAGGCTCCATGGAGAGGTACCTGGTCGCAGGACGGCGGAGCGCTGTTTAATCAGTGTATACATGGAATAGACCTTTTACGGTGGACTTTCGGGGATGAGGTAGAAGAGGTCTACGGTCAGACAAGGCGGCAGTTTCATAAATATTTAGAGACTGAAGACGTGGGGATGGCCTTGATTAAATTTAAAAACGGTGCGATAGGCACCATAGAGGGGACGACAAATGTCTATCCCAAAAACTTAGAGGAAACACTTTATGTGTTTGGGGAAAAAGGTACGGTTAAAATCGGGGGCACATCTACAAATAATATTGATGTTTGGGATTTTGATACGCAAATAGACAGCGATTTAAAGAACAAGGGACTTAGTGAGCAGACAAGCAATGTATACGGCAATGGTCACACAAGCTTGTTTTTGGACATGATCAGCGCTGTAAAGAATAACAGGGCTCCATATGTGGACGCATATGCCGGCAGAAATGCCGTTGAAATGGTTTTAGCGGTTTATAAAAGTCAAAAAAGCGGGATACCTGTAAAGTTCCCTTTAAAAGATTTTAGCAGTACCGATATGACAGGTGAGTTTTAATACTGTATAATTAATATATTATGATTTATTAAATAAGCTTTTTGGAGGCTTTGTATGCATTTTATAGACTTGCATAGGCAATATGATGTTATCGGGGACAGTGTCAAGCAAAGGATAGAAAAAGTGCTCAGTGAGAAACTTTTTATCATGGGGCCGGAAGTTTTAGAGTTGGAGGATGAGCTGGCAGAGTTTACAGGCAGAAAATACTGCCTTACCTGCTCAAGCGGCACAGACGCTTTGGTAATACCGCTTTTAGCGTTTGAGCTTTTAAAAACGGATGCCGTATTTGTGCCTTCATTTACTTTTTTTGCAACGGCAGAAAGTGTAAACATTGCGGGAGCGACTCCTGTATTTGTCGACTGTGATGAAACATATAACATCGATCCCAAAAAGTTGGAGGAAGCTATAATAAAAACCAGAGAGCAGGGCAAACTTACTCCTCGGGGTATAATACCAGTTGACCTTTTTGGGTTATCTGCAGATTATGATAAAATTGATATAATAGCAAAAAAATATGATTTATTTGTGCTTGAGGATGCGGCTCAAGGATTGGGCGGAGAGTATAAGTCCAGGCGTAATTGCAGCTTTGGCGATGTATCGGCGACTTCATTTTTTCCGGCAAAGCCGCTTGGATGTTATGGCGACGGAGGAGCGATATTTACCGACAATGAAAAATTATATGAAAAAATGCGCTCAATAAGAGTACACGGCCAGGGTCTTAGCAGATATGACAATGTAAGGATTGGAATGAATGGGCGCCTGGACACTATACAGGCGGCTGTTCTTTTATCTAAATTAGAGGTTTTTAAATCAGAACTCTTGGCAAAAAATAAAATAGCTTTAAAATATACGGAAAATTTAAATGGCAGTTTTAAAGTTCCGCAAATACCGGAGGACTGCTTTTGTGCCTATGCTCAGTATTCATTGCTGGCAAAGAATGAGCGGCAGAGAAATGATATTGTTGAAGGCATGAAACAGTTGAACATTCCCATTATGGTATACTATGAAGTTCCAATGCATTTGCAGACGGCCTATAAATATCTTGGGTATTCAAAAGGAGATTTTCCGGTTTGCGAAGATTTTAGCCGCAGGATATTCAGCCTGCCTATGCACGCGTATCTAACGGATAACGAAGTAGAGGATATATGTAAGACGATAAAGACTTTTTAATTTTAATCTGTAAGCGCTTAAAAGGACATAATTTAAGGGGTATATAATGAATCACGATTGGGACATGCTTTACATTACATTTATTGACTTTGACAATAATAGGTCCGGATCTTCAGTAAGGCCGGTTAAGATGTACGAGGCATTTAAAAATATAGGTCTTAAGGTTAAACTTTTAGAGGGGCAAAATAATAACAGGAAAAAGAGAAAGCGCAACGTTAAAGAAATATTAAGATGGCTTAAAACAAACAGGCCGAAAATATGTTATATAGAGCCTCCGTCAGGCCCATTCTTTTGCAGTATAGACCTGTACTTAATGTTAAATCTCAAGAGGTTAAATATACCTATTGGTTTGTTTTACAGGGATGCCTATTGGATGTTCCCTGATTTATATGCGTCCGATATGAACAAACTAAAAATGAAATTAATTGAGATGATGAGCAAAAGAGATTTGGCCGTGTTTAAAAAGACCTGCGCCCACTTATTTTTCCCCTCAAAAACAATGATTGAAGAATTGAAATTTGATATGGAATGCAGTGATTTACCTCCGGGCTGCGTATTTAGAGATATAGATGACATGATAGAAGAAGATAATATGAGAATTAGATCTGCTCCCATATTGACATATTTTTATGTGGGCGGTGTTTCAAAGTACTATGGCACAAAGATTATGCTAAATGCGTTTAAAGACATAAACAAAGACAAAAGAACAGCAGATCTAATCTGTGTCTGCCGTGAAGATGAATGGCACAGGTTTTTTAAAGAAGAAGATTATATTAATCAGCAGTGGCTTAAACTTTATCATGTAAGCGGAGATGAAAAGCTGAGCGAACTGTATAAAAAAGCCGATATTTGTGTTTTGTCATTACTTAAGTCAACTTATATGGACTTTGCAGTTCCAATCAAAACATTTGAATATATGTCATACGGCAAACCCATCCTATCAACGAGCTGTAATGAAATTCAAAGAATAATAGAGTCTAACAACATGGGATGGGTGGTTTGCGACAACGAAGAAAGTATGAAAGAAAAGATAATGTATCTTTGTACCAGCCGAGAAGAAATAATGACAGCAAAGAAAAACAGCATTGCGGCTTTAAGTGACAACACGTGGGAAAAAAGGGCACAAACGGTGGTTGACACTCTGCATGGGTATTTAAAGGACTTTAATATTTAGATAAGGGTGAAAGACTTGAATATTTGGATAATTAATCAAACAGCAACGCCGCCAAGCTACAGCGGGCTTGTACGGCATTATTATTTTTCAAAATATATGCAAAAATTGGGACATAATGTCAGAATCATAACCTCAAGTAAAATTCATAATACAGATGTGAATATGATACAGGATAAAAAGCTGTATATTGAAAAAGAAGTTGACGGAATTGAATACACTTTTGTTAAGGCATTGAATTATGTCTCTAACGGAGTAAAACGGATATTAAGTATGCTTCAGTTTGCAAATAATGCCGTTAAAGTATCCGAACAACTTATATCTAAAGGAGAGGTGCCGGACATTATATATGCATCTTCTCCAAGTCCTTTTTCAGCCTATACCGCTGTTAAATTTGCGAAGAAGAGGAATATCAAAAGCATAGTTGAAATTAGAGATTTATGGCCAAAGTCCATTGTCGATTACTATAATATATCCGATAAACATTTGACTATAATATTACTGTACAAGCTTGAGAAATGGCTTTATATCAACGCAGATAAAATAGTTTTCACCTTGCCGGGAGGCAAAGATTATATACTTGATAAACACTGGGAAGACAAGGTTGATTTAAGCAAAGTACATTACGTCAATAACGGTGTTTCTCTCAGTGAGTTTAACATCAATAAAGACAAGTATAAACTGGAGGATGATGACCTTGACGATAAAGATAGCTATAAGGTCATATACGCAGGATCAATTAGAAAGATATATAATCTGGAGTGCATAGTGAATGCCGCTAAAATATGCAAAGATAAGAACAGTAATATTAAATTTTTAATGTATGGCGACGGGACATACAGGGAAGAACTGTTAAACAAATGCAAGAAAGAAAAACTCGACAATATTATATTTAAAGGCAGGGTGGATAAAAAACATGTCCCTTATATATTAAGCTGTGCTGACATTACACTGTTTCATTACTTATCTACAGATATTTTAAAGTATGGAGGCAGCCCCAATAAGCTATTTGAGTATTTGGCCAGCGGAAGTCTGGTTTTGTCTACAGTAAAAATGAACTACAGTATAATTGAAAAATATAATTGCGGCGTAGAACTTGAAGATCAGATGCCGCAAACAATTGCACAAGCAGTGATAGAGATGAGCAAAATGACAGGGGATGAGTATAAGGTTCTCTCAGAAAATGCTAAAAAAGCTGTGGAAGAGTTTGACTATGAACACCTGTCACAAAAAGTATTAGGTATTATAGAAAATACAGTTTGAAGTTGAGGTGGGAGAGTAATTATGAAAATTGCATTTGTGGCGCCTGCCAGCAGTATTCATACCGCAAGATGGGTAAACTCACTTAGTGAGAACAATATAGATATCACTTTATTTTCGCTCAGATGTCATAGAGATATTGACGGTGCAATATCCGATAAAGTCAAGATAACTTATCTTGCAGGGAAAAATTCACTTGCTTATTTTACAAGTTCAAATGAACTGAGAAAACACCTTGACAATGAAGATTTTGACCTTGTAAATACCCATTATGCAAGCGGATACGGGACTTTGGCCAGGCTTGCAAAGGCAAGGCCGATGTTGCTCAATGTCTGGGGGAGTGA
>JAIRUF010000108.1 GCA_031254555.1 Oscillospiraceae bacterium
CTTTTTAACTCCCCCATAGCAGAAGCTGCCATAGTGGGAACAGCTGTAGGTTATGCTTTAAGCGGCGGCCGTGTGGTAGCTGAACTCATGTACTGTGATTTCCTCGGCCGTGCCGGAGATGAGATTTTTAACCAGATGTCAAAATGGCAGGCCATGAGCGCAGGCATATTAAAAATGCCTTTTGTCCTCAGAGTTTCTGTTGGTTCTAAATACGGTGCGCAGCATTCTCAGGACTGGTCATCACTATGCGCTCATATACCCGGTTTAAAGGTTGTATTCCCCGCAACACCCTATGATGCAAAAGGTCTTATGAACTCGGCTCTCAATGGAAGCGATCCTGTTATATTCTTTGAAAGCCAGAGATTGTATGACATCGGAGAGCAATTTCACAAAGAAGGCGTTCCGGAAGGACATTATGAAATAGAAATCGGTGAACCAGACATTAAAAAAGCCGGAAATGACATAACAATTCTGACAATAGGCGCAACTCTTTACAAAGCCGTTGAAGCCGCTAAAATTCTTGAAGAAAAGTATGGAGTCTCAGCTGAAATCATAGACGCAAGGTCGGTTGTGCCTTTTAACTATGAAAAGGTATTGGAATCGGTTAAAAAGACCGGCAAAATCCTCCTGGCAAGCGACGCCTGCGAAAGAGGCTCGCACTTAAAGGATATTGCCCAGACAATAAGCGAAATAGCTTTCGACTATTTAGATGCACCCCCGGTGGTTATCGGCGCCAAAAACTGGATCACTCCTGCCTTTGAATTTGACGACGACTTCTTCCCGCAGGCTTCTTGGTTCCTGGCAGCCATTAACGAAAAAATCATGCCATTAAAAGGCTTCGTGAATACGGTTAACGTAAACTACACAACAAATGAGTTAATACGAATAAACAAAAAGGGCGTATAAAGAACTGTTCAGAAATTAGTTGAGCAATATTTGGAAATATCGTACGGGTTAAGCGAGGTTTCCAAATATTAAATTCTCAACTTATTGATTGACAGTTCCTAAAAACGTATACAATGTTAAACAACAGACAAAATGACATTCTCTCTATAATTGAAGATAAGGGTGACATTCAATTGGGGGATCTCAGCTTGAGATTCCCCGATGTGTCTGTTATGACGCTGCGCAGGGACTTAAAGGCCCTTGAAAACGGCGGAGTTATTTTGAGAACCCGGGGCGGAGCCGTCAGCGTTAAGAAACTTTCCGACGGGACAGGCGAGGAAAACGCCTATTCCATGAGGGCACGGGAACATTTGAATCAAAAGAAAGAAATTGCCGGAAAGGCTCTTCAATATGTTCAAAAAGGCAAGTCCATGTATTTCGATTCAGGGAGTACGATAATGGCCCTGGCCGAAATCATGCCCGATAATCAGTATAGCATAATAACCAGCGGAACAAATATAGCCCAAAAGTTGGTTCAAAACAATAAAACCTCGGTAATGATGCTGGGCGGCACCGTAAATGCCAACACCCTTTCGGTTTCTGGCCCTCACTCCATATCCTTTATAGAAAGCGTAAACATAGACTTGGCCTTTATGTCCGCCTCGGCATTTTCGGCGGAAAACGGCTTCACAGTCTCCAACATATACGAATGCGAGTTAAAAAGAAAAGTGATCGACAGGGCAAAAAAAGTGATAATGCTTATGGATTCGGGCAAATTTGACAATGAATTGCTTTTTACCGTATCCCCCCTCACCTCTGTTGATATTCTGGTGACGGACTCCGGGCTGCCCGCCCACATGCGCGAAGCAATAGAAAAAAGCGCGGTCACACTGATATGATAGAAACCCGTGTCCCGTCCAAATACGACAATAAAAAACTTGATAGATTTATTTCAAGCCAATACCCTGAAATATCCAGAAATGACTTTTTTAAATTATTGCGTAAAAAGGACATAAAAATCAACGGCGTCAGAGTCTCTCTAAATACAGAGGTAAAAACCGGCGACCTGGTGCAGATTTATTATTCTACTGAAAAATCACGAAATCTATTTACTTATAATACCGTTTACTCCGATGATAATATTATAGTTATAGACAAACCTCAGGGCCTACCTGTCCAGCCTGATAAACACGTTGAAGTGTCACTCATAGAACTGGCACAAAAAGAATATGGTACCTCAGTAAGTCTTTGTCACCGCCTGGACAGAAATACCGGCGGGCTTATTATATTAGGAAGAAATCCAAAAATCACAAATCTGGTGATGGAAAAAATCCAGACAAACGAGATACAGAAAAAATATGTCTGTCTCTGCTACGGTAAAATGCCGCTTAAACAGGATATGTTAACAGCATGGCTCGATAAAGATGTCAGAAACAGCACTGTTTATATACATGATTCCCCTGCTGAAAACCTTGTAGAGATAAAAACAGCATACAAGGTGGTTGAATATCATCAGGAAGACAATTACAGCAAATTGGAGATAAGTCTTTTTACCGGCAGGACTCATCAGATAAGGGCACATCTAGCCCATATAGGCCATCCACTCCTAGGCGATGGAAAATACGGTAATAATTCTTTAAAATTGCCTTTGCCCTTAAAATACCAGGCGCTTTACGCATATAAAATCGAATTTAAATTTAAGAATCTTGATCATGAACTTAGATATTTAGATGGAACACATTTAAATATTGAATACAAATTCTTTTGACATCCTTATACAAAACGGATAGAATATAACACTATAAACATTGCCGAAGCAGGTTTGACGATTTGGATTATACAATAAACTTATATTTTTATTACAATATTTATATGATGTTAACCAAGATGGCATGCCAGAACTTATTTTTCACCAAAATAATTGTATCAATATTTACACTATTATTAACGGTGAAGCTGTATTATGTACTGGTAGTAATGATGATTCTCGAATATATATAAGCAATTCCGGTGGGATAGTAATCTATTTTAGTCGAATGAAGACATATGAAATTAGCAAAATAACGTTATACGGCACAACTTTAAATGCACAAACAATAGCTCTTGATTCATGTCCAGCAGACGAAAGTTATCCGGATTTAAGTGAATTTGGTTTGGGCTAATATGATACGGATATGCCTTTTTGCTATGAAGCTATTCCGTTTTTAATTTACACATATTAATTACAGATATAAATACCGCAGGAATTAATAGCAGCAGCGGCGCGTAAAACGCGCGATCTTGTTTTAACCCTATAAGGGGTCTGTTGCCG
>JAIRUF010000119.1 GCA_031254555.1 Oscillospiraceae bacterium
TTTCGGAGAGTTTAAGTTGAGTTCATATCCAACCTTGCTGAATATACTTTTTTCAATCTCGCTTATTTTAATTTCAAGCTCATTGCCAAAATCTATTATACCTTCCTTGTCCACATAAAACCCAAGCCTTTCCATCGACGCCAATACCTGCGCCAACGGTATCTCAATGTTTAAAAGCAAATCCTTCTGCCCGTTTTCATCAATCAGAGACTCCAGCTTTTTGCAAAGCGGCATGATCTGTGCGGCACTCTTTGCAAGTTCATCATCGCACTCCACAGTAATACCGGGCGTGTCATATTCTCTCGCAAGCCTAAAAATGTCATATCCGTTTGCCGAAGGATTAAGTATATACCCTGCAAGGGATACGTCCATTAAAACCCCTTTTATGTCTATATCCCTGTCAATGCAGAACCTAAATAAAGCTTTACTGTCAGCTGTATATTTTTTTATGCCGGCATCTTCCAAGAACCTTTTTATAAATGGCATAAAGCTCAAATCATTATTTTGTACGCACACAACTTTATCCTTAGCGCAAAAGTAAACCGCGTCAATGTTTTCACCGTTAAATCTTATGGTGAAATAAGCTTCTCCGAATTTAGTTAAAGAGCTCAAAACAGATTCATAGTCGCTTGTATTCTCAAACGGCAGCGCTTTGCTCTCCTTGCTGCCGACATCATCATAGCCGCTTATAAGTTCTATATTAAGCCTCTCCATAACCTTAAACATCTCAAGCGATGACATGATTTTGCGCAGCTTGTCCTTATCAGCTTGTTCGGGAACATAGTCGCTGATTTTTGTGCTCACGGGCACATCTTTGCAAATCTTCCCCAATTTCTTACTTAAAAAGGCTGATTCTTTCCCGTTTATAAGTTTTTCTTTGACTCCTTGTTTGATGTCCAAACTATCAATATTATTATAAATATTTTCAATGCTCTCAAACTTCGCTATAAGATCGCAGGCGGTTTTTTGGCCAATTCCTGCAACTCCTGGTATATTGTCTGACGAGTCCCCCATTAAAGCCTTTATGTCCAAGAGCTGATTTGGGGCAACTGAGTATTCCTCTTTTACTTTTTCCTCATCATAGAAAGTGGTTACGGCCTTGCCCATTTTTGTAGCAGCTAAAAGAACATTTACATTCTTATTCACAAGCTGAAGGCTGTCCCTGTCCCCCGTTGCTATATAGCAAACGTCATTGTCATTGCACGCGCTGCTTAAAGTGCCGATTATATCATCGGCCTCATACCCTTGGGCCTCCAATATTTTATATGAGAACGCCTCCAAAACATCTTTTAGCACGGGCAATTGCTGCGCAAGCTCAAAAGGCATCCCCTTCCTTTGGGCTTTATATCCCTCATACATGTCATGCCTGAAAGTCGGCCCCTTTAAGTCAAATGCTACCGCTATAGCGTCCGGTGACAATTCCTGCAGAAGTTTAAGCAGTATATTGATAAATCCATATATTCCGTTTGTAAATCTTCCGTCCTTAGTTGTCAGCATTTTAATGCCGTAAAATGCCCTGTTAAGTATGCTGTTTCCGTCAATAACAAGCAGCTTCATCTTTTGTTCCTTTCAGGAAAAAATAATAGGGATAGTATACCATTTTTTTGACATGTTTACAACCGAATAGAATTTAACTCCTCCCCCTTAAAAATCAAATTATACAAATCTATAACTTTATGTTAAAATATATTGCAAATCTCCTTGTCAAAACGGTTGATTTTCGGAACTAAAATCCGATAACATCAGTGCCATTTTTTCAAATTATAATTGCACGGCTAACCGCCTGCACCATCCGGAGCTGACTGAAAGCTGGACTTTTTGCAGTTTTTGGTTTTTGGGATCTTAAAGCCCTAACAATGAGGTGTTTACAAGTATGATGATTGGAAGTCTTGAAATTTTAGGCCCTGCGGTTTTGGCTCCTATGGCCGGAGTCGCCGACAGGGCTTTTCGTGAGCTTTGTATTTCCTACGGAGCTCCTTATGTCGTCGCTGAAATGGCGAGCGCAAAGGGTATAAGCATGTCTGATAAAAAGAGTGTTGAGCTTTTAACTTTGTCTGTCCGAGAAAGGCCGGCCGCCGTTCAGATTTTTGGAGATAACCCGAAAATCATGGCACAAGCCGCTGTTAAGGCCTATGCCTTTACACCAGATGTAATAGATATAAACATGGGATGTCCCGCCCCTAAAATAGCGAATGGAGGCGGCGGTTGTGCTCTTTTAAAAAATCCGGTGCTCGCCCAGGAAATAGCAAAGGCCGTGGTAGGCAGTGTTGACATCCCCGTAACCGTTAAAATACGGTCCGGCTGGGACTCTGATAACATAACGGCGGTTGAAATTGCAAAACGCATGGAGGATGCCGGAGTCCGTGCAATTACCGTTCACGGCCGCACGAAGGTGCAAATGTATGCTCCGCCCGTCGATTCGGACATTATAGCTCAGGTGAAAAAAGCGGTCAGCATACCCATTATAGGCAACGGCGATATCGCAGACGGCAAAACGGCAGCCGAAATGTTTGAAAAAACCAACTGCGACCTTGTAATGGTAGGCAGGGCAGCTTTGGGTCGGCCCTGGGTTTTTTCTCAAATATCAGCCTATATAAATCACGGCATTGTTATGCCGGAACCTTCTATGGCACAGCGTATGTCTGTTATGATAGGGCATATTAAAAAACTGTGTGAGTATAAAGGGGACTATATAGGCATGCGAGAGGCCAGAAAACACGCCGCCTGGTAT
>JAIRUF010000135.1 GCA_031254555.1 Oscillospiraceae bacterium
CCCCTCTATAAGTATCGTGGCTGATTTAAGGCCTGCCTCGTCCCCGTCTAAAAAGTCGAGCGTGCTTACTTTAAAGCCGTGACGCTCACCCCAGCGCACATACATGCGAAAAAGCATTTGCGCCCAATCCTGAGCCTCTGTTCCGCCGGCCCCCGCATGAAAGGTGAGCAGGGCATTCTTTGAGTCATATTCTCCGGAGAGCAAGGTTGAAAGGGTAAAGCGCTCTATTTCCCCCTGTATGTCACGCACGCTTTTTGTGCACTCCTCAAGCATGGACTCGTCGCCCTCTTCATCTGAGAGCTCGATCATCACCAGAGTATCGTCAAACATATTTTTAAGCGACTGATAGCTCTCTATTTTTCCCTTGAGCATACTTGTTCTTTGCAGGACCTTTTGCGAGCCTGCAAGATCATCCCAAAATCCGTCCGCGGCTGCCTGCAGTTCAAGCTGTTCAACTTCTTTTTTCATATTCTCAAGGCCAAGCGCCTCTTTTAAGTCGCAAAGCGGTTTTTCGCTCTCCAACAACTCAAAGCGCAATTCCTCAAATACAAGCATTTTATCAAATCCTTCTTGAGATAATTCTTACTAATTAAAATAATCAATTAATTATATTCTAATATGATATCGTTGTAAAGTATCTGTTTTTTATATTTTGTAATACACAATTGAATTTTACCCAAAAAAAGGATATAATCATAACATTGGGATTTATCGTTGGTTTTTATCTATAAGAAATAAGGTGGTTTTGCTATTGAAATATGAACATATACCTTGTGAGAAATGTAACGAAGTATTTCGTGAGGGTGACGATGTCGTTGTCTGCCCTGTCTGCGGCACGCCCCATCACAGAAGCTGCTGGCAGGAAACCGGACATTGCATAAACAGGGACAAGCACTCCCCTTCATTTGCCTGGGAAAACCCGCTGCCAAATGATGCGGAGCCATTAACCGCCAATCCTAACCCGGCCGAGAAGACCATCCAACAGCAAGCACAGGAGGCATTTATGCGGCTGTACGGGTTTCGGCCATTGAGTCCCGATGATAAAATCGGTGATGTAGAGATACAGGAATATTCCAGTTTTATTGGCACAAACGCCCACAAATACATACCTAAGTTTTACAAAATGCAAAAATTAAAACGCAAAATCTCGTGGAATTGGGTCGCGTTTTTCTTCCCCATTCCCTGGCTTTTTTACAGAAAGATGTTTGCGCTGGGCGCCTTTATGGCATTTTTCTATTTTGCCATACCTATTGTCTTCGCCACAGACGTAGTTGAATATGTGCAGAGCTTGTTGGATATTTTATTTAATCTGGACCGGACAGGCCTGTCCTCTCAGGACATAGCGTCTGTACTTCCCCCCCAGCCGTTTTCTTATTCAGTGAGCGACGCCATTCAGACAGCGGTCCGGTTTGCCTGCTTTTTGTTCGGCGATTACTGGTATATGCAAAGGTCTTCCAAAAACATATGTGCCATGCGCACAAAAAAACTTGAGGGCAGCAACCACCTTTTGGCTCTTAAAAGAAAAGGCGGCGTATCGGTTTTTAAAATGCTGATCGGTCTTTTTTGCGTGTATGCCGTTTACCAGGCCGCTATATCTGTGGCGCTGCGTACAGGGTATGACATATCTTCTCTTATACAAATGGTCATTAACTATTTTAGGTAATTTTTTGAGGTGAGCTATCACATGAAAGTCAAAAAAGCTATAATCCCCGCGGCTGGCTTAGGCACCCGTATTTTGCCGGTGTCAAAGTCTGTGCCCAAGGAAATGATAAACATAGTTGACAAGCCCGCCATTCAATATATAGTCGAGGAGGCCGTGGCCTCCGGCATTGAGGAAATACTCATAATAACAAATAGGGGCAAGGGAGCTATTGAGGATCATTTTGACCACGCTTTTGAGCTGGAACACTGCCTTAAATCGTCTTGCGGCAAGGAAAGGCTCTATGAGGACGTGCTCTGTGTTGCAAACCTTGCCAACATATATTTTTTAAGGCAGAAACAGACAAAGGGGCTTGGCCACGCCGTGCTCTGCGCCCGTTCATTTGTCGGTGACGAGCCTTTTGTTGTGATGTACGGCGACGATGTGATTATCTCAGATGACCCTGTGACCGCACAGCTGATTCGGGTTTACGATGAGTTTGGCAAGAGCACCGCCGGAGTTCAGGAGGTGTCCCACCAGGACATATTAAAATACAGTTCCCTGCGCGTTGAGCCTATAAGAGATAATATCATGAAGTGTTTGGATATTTTAGAAAAGCCGACGCCAGATAAGATTATGTCAAATTACGCTGTTTTGGGACGTGTTTTGCTTACCCCTGACATCTTTGATCTGATACAGTCGTCCTGCCCGGACCCGCGGGACGGCGAGATTTATTTGACTCAGGCTTTGGCCTCCCTGGCAAAAAAAGACCGGCTCAATGCAGTTGATTTTGTCGGCAAAAGATATGATATCGGAAATAAACTTGGCATACTTAAAGCCAATTGTGAGGCGGCGCTTGCGCACCCTGAAATAAAAGACAGCTTTAAGGCATACATTAAAGAGCTGGCCGCCGGAATATAAATAAAACAACTTGTATATTTAGGGGGACGCAAAATGAATAAAAACTGCGCTGTCATCCTTGCCGCAGGTGATGGTAAAAGGATGAAATCTGACCTCTCAAAGGTCCTGTCAAAAGTTCTTTTTGTGCCTATGATAGATTGGGTCGCAAACGCCGTTAAGGCAAGCGGTATAAGTGAAATATGTATAGTTACCGGTTTTGCCGGCGAACAGGTTAAATCCCACATGGGGGAAAGTTTCTCCTACGCTGTGCAGGAACACAGGCTGGGCACCGGCCACGCCGTCATGCAGGCTCTGGACTTTATTAAAAAAAGTGACGCTGACAACGTCTTGATTCTAAACGGCGACGCCCCCTTAATAGACGCTGATACGATACGCTGCGCGTGCCGTGAACATATGGATACCAACAGCGCGATTACCCTTGTGTCTGCAAGCGTCCCTGACCCCGCGGGATACGGCAGGGTTATACGCAGCTCTGGTGGAAAACTGGTCCGCGTCGCAGAGCACAGGGACGCAACGCCTGACGAACTTACAATAAACGAGGTCAACTCCGGACTTTACTGGTTTAAAAAAGATGACCTCATATACGCTTTGTCACAGATGAAACCTGAAAATGATCAGGGCGAATACTACCTGACGGACGCCGTTGGCATTCTTATAGCGGCGGGACTTGAAACATCCGCATATAAAACGCTCAATTCACATGTTGTTTTGGGCGCCAACGACCGGGTTCAGCTTATGCAGCTCAATGAGATAGCCCGCATGGAGGTTTTGCACCGACTTATGATAAGCGGAGTAGATATACCCTGCACGGACGGCATCATAATAAGCGATGGAGTACCCGTCGGCCTTGGCAGCACTATTCTGCCAAACACTATTCTGCGGGGCAAAACCCAAGTTGGATCAAACTGTACGCTTGGTCCCAATTGCCTTATCGAAAACTGCATTATACAGGACAATGTAAAGCTGTGCAATGTTCAGGCCGAAAATTCTACAATAAAAAACTCGTCTGACGCGGGACCTTTCGCCCATATAAGACCCGGCTGCGAAATTGGCCCAAATGTTCATATAGGCAATTTTGTTGAGGTTAAGAATTCCGTTTTGGACGACGGCTCCAAGGTTCCGCACCTCACCTATATCGGCGATTCTGATATAGGCCGGGGCGTAAATTTTGGCTGCGGCAGTTTAACCGTCAACTATGACGGTAAAAATAAACACCGTACCACTATAAAGGACCGCGCTTTTATAGGATGCAACACCAATCTTTTAGCTCCGGTAACCGTTGGGGAGTTTGCGTTTATTGCCGCTGGATCCACAATTTCTGACGACGTACCGCCCTTTGCTTTGGCAATCGCGAGGGGGCGGCAGACGAATAAAGAAAATTGGGTAGCTGAGAAAAAGCCGTATAAAAACATGGACTGATGTTCTGAGCTTGCGCGTGGGCTTTGCCATTAGCTGTAAATTAAGGGAAGTTGTAATATGCAAATCGAAAGGACGTATGTATTTTGGGTGTGCACGGCAAGGACATAAAAATTTTTAGCGGCAACTCCAACAAAGAGGTTGCTAGGAATATTGCACGAGGTATCGGGCTTTATCTCAGCAAATCAGAGATATCAACTTTTAGCGACGGTGAAATATCCATATCTATCGGGGAATCCGTTCGCGGGTCTGACGCCTTTATCGTCCAGTCAACCAGCGCTCCTGTGAACAACAATATAATGGAACTCGCCTTGATGTGCGACGCTCTTAAACGCTCGTCCGCCGCAAGGGTAACTGCGGTTATACCCTATTTCGGCTACGCAAGGCAGGATAGGCAGGCAAAGGCACGCGACCCTATATCGGCAAAACTTGTTGCCAACTTAATCTCCTGCGCGGGGGCTGACCGTGTTTTGACAATGGATCTTCACGCGCCGCAGATACAGGGTTTTTTCAGTGTGCCGGTCGATCACCTTTTGGGCGTTCCGATCCTCACCCCTTACTTTTTGGATAAGTTCGGCCGGAATAATGAAGATATTGTGATAGTATCGCCTGATTTCGGATCCGTTACAAGGGTTCGCAATTTTGCCCAACGCTTTAACGCCCCCGTGGCCATAATTGACAAGCGCAGACAAAGGGCCAACGTATGCGAGGTCATGAATATCATAGGAGACGTTTTTGGCAAAACGGTTATCCTTGTCGACGACATGATAGACACCGCGGGCACATTGTGCAATGCCGCAAAGGCCGTTATCGAAAAGGGCGGGGCAAAAGAAGTGTATGCGTGCGCAACGCACGGTGTGCTGTCCGGCCCGGCTATAGAGAGAATTGAGAACAGCGTTTTAAAAGAGGTTGTCATCCTTGACACAATATATCAGCCAAAGGAAAACCGCATTGACAAGATAAACATACTGCCGGTTTCGCAGGTGTTCTCAGAGGCGATAGAGCGAATCTATGACGATAAGCCTATTTCTACTCTCTTCGTATGATTTTTAAGGAGATTTTATATAATGTACTTAATAGCAGGTCTTGGGAACCCCGGGCTAAAATACAGTAAAACCCGTCACAATGTCGGATTTATGTTTATAGACGCGCTCTCTAAGGACTTATCGATCAAGGTTGACCGGGCAAAATTTAGCTCACTTTTAGGAGACGCTGTTATATCGGGTGAAAAATGTATGCTGATAAAGCCCCTCACCTTTATGAACAACAGCGGTCACGCAGTTTCGCAGGTTGCGGGATTTTATAAAATCCCGCCTGAAAATATCATAGTAGTTTATGACGATGTAAGCCTTGATATAGGCAGTATGAGGATAAGGCTTAAGGGCTCTAGCGGCGGTCAAAAGGGCATGCAGAGCATTATTGACCACTTAAACACATCCGTCTTTGCGCGCATAAAAATAGGGATTGGGGAAAAGCCGTATGATGATTACCTGCTGTCTGACTATGTGCTCTCAAAGTTTAACCGCTGTGAGCGCAAAGTGATAGACTCTGTTATAAATAACGCCGTATCAGCC
>JAIRUF010000056.1 GCA_031254555.1 Oscillospiraceae bacterium
TAACGATCCCTTTATCGACCCTGCCTACATGGTATATATGGTTAAGTATGATACCACTCAGGGCAAGTTTAAAGGCAATATCGAAGAAAAAGGCGGCAAGCTTGCAGTAAACGGAAAAGAGATAGCCATATTTGCCGAAAAAGATCCTAAGAATATAAAGTGGGCTGATGTTGGAGCTCAGTATATTGTAGAGTCAACAGGGGTTTTCAACACACTGGAAAAAGCACAGGCTCACATTGATGCGGGCGCTAAAAAAGTTGTTATCTCGGCGCCGAGCAAAGATGCTCCAATGTTTGTTATGGGTGTTAATAATAACAATTACACCAAAGATATGAACATTGTTTCAAATGCGTCGTGCACAACTAACTGCTTGGCTCCTCTTGCAAAGGTAATAAACGATAAATTCGGCATAGAGCAGGGACTTATGACGACAGTTCACTCAACTACGGCAACTCAAAAAACGGTTGATGGCCCGTCCTCAAAGGACTGGAGAGGCGGCCGTGCAGCGGCTGGGAATATTATTCCGTCTACAACAGGGGCGGCAAAAGCTGTGGGTAAGGTTATACCTGAGCTTAACGGAAAACTAACAGGCATGGCATTCCGTGTTCCAACGCTGGACGTGTCTGTGGTGGATTTAACAGTCACCCTAAAGAAGCCCGCTACCTATGACGAAATATGCAAAGCAGTAAAAGAGGCCTCCGAAGGAGAACTTAAAGGAATTTTGGGATACACTGAAGACGCCGTAGTATCCTCAGACTTCTTGGGCGAGCCAAATGCCTCGGTATTTGACGCCAAGGCTGGCATTGCGCTTACAGACACTTTTGTAAAATTAGTGGCCTGGTATGACAATGAGTGGGGATATTCATGCAAGGTTCTTATGCTAATAGAGCATATGTCCAAAATAGACGGCTAAGTAAACAAATAAAACTTTATAAAAGCAGAGCTTGTTGCTCTGCTTTTTTGTATGCTCAATAAATGAAACAACAGGCCGTGATCCAATCTTTTGTTGACATATATTTTGTGGCATGTTAATATTATTATAATATTAATTTAATATCACAATAAACAGGAGGCTTAGTATGGAAGAGAAGAATGTACATCATGAGGAAAAGCTATTAAAGTCAAGAAGCGGGATGATAATGCTGTTTGTTATCTTTTTGCTTTTCATTGCGTCAGCGGTGTTGTTTGTGGCTGGACTTATTTATAGCGTAGCTTTATCAATGCTCTCAATTTTAATAGTGATCGCCTCAATTATCTCACTGCGCGGACTTAAGATTCTAAGGCCCAACGAGGCGTATGTGTTCACCCTTTTCGGCAAATATTACGGCACGTTGAAAGGCGAGGGGTTTTTCTTTGTAAACCCGTTCAGCGTGGCTATTAATCCGTCGGTTGAAAAGACAAGAGAGGTGGTTACTGCAGCAAGTATCGCAACGGCCACATCAGGTAAAAGCCAGAGCCAGGAACAACAGATAATACGTTTTAACAAAAAAATATCCCTTAAATCAATGACGCTGAACAATGACAAGCAAAAAATCAATGATTTTTTAGGCAACCCGATAATTATTGGCATCGTTGTTATATGGCGTGTGACTAACACTGCAAAAGCAGTTTTTAATGTCGACAACTATCAGGAGTTTTTATCTATTCAATGTGACTCCGCCCTCAGGGATGTCACACGGCTTTACCCTTATGATATAAGTGCCGCTGACGATCAGGGAGATGAAAAATCGCTGAGGGGAAGCAGCCAGGAAGTGGCGGGCAAGCTTAAAGAGGAGATTCAAAAGCGCGTTGATATCGCGGGGCTTGAGATAGTAGAGGCCAGGATAACGACCCTTGCATACGCTCCTGAAATCGCGGCCGCAATGCTTCAGCGCCAGCAGGCGTCGGCAATTATAGACGCTAGAAAAATGATAGTTGACGGTGCGGTAGGCATGGTTGACATGGCACTTAAAAAATTGGGCGAGGAAGATATAGTACAGCTTGACGACGAGAGAAAAGCCGCGATGGTAAGCAATCTTTTAGTGGTTCTTTGCGGGAACAGAGATGCCCAGCCCATTGTTAACAGCGGAACAATTTATTGATAAATTGGAGCGATAATGAATGGATAACAAAGAAAAAGATAAAAAGCAGGTATTATTAAGGCTGTCATCATCGCTCTGGTCAAATCTTGCGCAGTGGGCACAGGATGATTTTCGCTCTATAAACGGGCAGATAGAGTACTTACTTAATGAGGCCGTAAAAAAGCATAAGAACGGTGATAAGTAATAATGCTGTTATCACTCACAGTATAACGAAGTAGGGCTCCGCCGGTATACGGCGGAGCCCTCTGCGCTGTCTATAAAGTCAATGATACAAAAAGATACGGATGTTCTGGAGGTTAATGCCTATATCATTTTGGTTTATTTATATTCCTGTAATTCTTTACAACAAATATTTTTTTCTTTTTCACGCCCATGTTATACAGGGTGTTTACGGTTACATAAAAAATCGCCAAAAGCAGAGTGACTCCCAGTATCAGTTTTATTGCCGTCGAGCCGAGGATAGTTTTTATAAGGTATCCTATAAACATAAAGAAATTTCTGCTCACATCCTCGCCGGCCACAAGGTCAATCACCTGGAGTTCCTGCCCTGCGTACATGACACGGGCCTGTCCTATCACATCCCCTTTTTTAATGGGGGCGTTTATACTCTCAGGTATCGTGTCAGCAATAGGCTCTAAGAGCACTCCGGTGGCGTCTGCATTTGTGGGGATAAGATCTTTTACCTCTTCTTTGGGAACAAGCCTGATGTGATCTGTCTTCCCTGATAAGTTGACGTCAACGACTGTGACT
>JAIRUF010000091.1 GCA_031254555.1 Oscillospiraceae bacterium
CTGTGAGCCCAGCAAATATTTACGCCGCTTTTCATAGCTTATTTTATTTGATGCGTCTTCCCACACTTCGCCTAAGATAAGTGCTTCTGGGTCAATGCTCTTTGCCCGCATGCGCAAGCTGTCAATAAAAATGTCCGGCAGCTCATCCGCCACATCAAGGCGCCAGCCGCGGGCTCCGGCTTTAAGCCACGTTGCCGCCACGCCGTCTTCTCCGGTTATAAAGTCGAGGTAAGATGGATTGTCTTCACAGACCTCAGGCAAGGTGCTAAAGTTCCACCATGACTCATATTCATGCGGCCAGTTGCTAAATTTAAACCAGTCAAAATATTTGCTTTCACGGGAGTTATAAGCCCCTATAGAACTGTATCTGTTGTGTTTGTTGAAATAAATGCTGTCATCTCCCGTGTGGCTGAAAACGCCGTCGAGTATAATATGTATATCAAGCTTTTTGGCGGCGTCGCAAAGGGACTTAAAGTCATACGCTGTGCCGAGAGAGGGATCGACGTTTAAGTAATCGGCGGTGTTGTAACGGTGGTTTGAGTGTGCCTCAAATATGGGGGTCATATAAATACACGTCACGCCAAGACTTTTAAGGTAATCAAGCTTTTGCTCTATTCCCTTAAGGTCGCCGCCAAAGTAATCATTGTTAAGTATTTTTCCGTGAGCGTCCGGTTCCCAATGCGGTGTGCCGCCCCACGGTGACCTTATTACCCTGTCGTCCGGGACGTTTCGTTTGGGTTCTCCGCTTTTAAAAAAACGATCAGGAAAGATGTGATATATCACGCCGCCGGCAAGCCAGTCAGGAGTTTTAAAGTTTTTTGAATACACGGTTAATTGCCAGGTGTTCATATCATCGCTCAAAGTGCCCTTGCCTGCGCCGTCATTGTATAGCTTGAATGTTTTGTGGGGGGTTGAGAACTCAAAATAATACCAGTATAAACCGGGCTGATCTATAGAAAAGTCAAGCTCCCACCATGCACAGTCCTGATCGTACTCTTCTGTGGCCTTAAAGTCGTACCTTTTATATTCTTCGCCGTCTCGGCAAAGCAGCATACCGGCGCCGGTGCAGCAGATATGTCCCCCGCAGGGTAAAAGCAAACGCAGGGTTATGCACTCGCCGTCCGCTATTGCGCCAAATTTAGATTTATACCTTTCATTGCGTGAATCAAAAATAAGCATAATTTTTATACCACCTAAACTGTTATAAATTTTTGCCTGTTCCAGATTATGCGCGCGTACTCATTAACGGCTCTGTCGGCAGAAAATATACCGGCGCTTGCAACGTTTAACATAGACATCTTATTCCAATTGTTCTTATTGGAATAAGCTTTTACCATATTTTCACGTACATTGTGATAGTCGTCAAAATCGGCCAAGACCATGTATGGGTCACTGCCTATAAGCGATGACGTTATCTCAGGGAATTTATCCCCTAAAAGACCGCCGTTTATAAAGTCGATTATCCGGTGCAGCATTTGATTGTTAAGGTAGTAATCCATGGGATTATATCCGCGGTTTTTAAGCTCCTGAACTTCCCTCTCGTTCATGCCGAATATAAATATATTCTCATCGCCTACAGCAGTCTTTATCTCAACGTTTGCCCCGTCAAGAGTGCCTATGGTAACAGCTCCGTTCAGCATAAGTTTCATATTGCCTGTGCCGCTGGCCTCTGTCCCCGCAAGGGATATCTGCTCGCTTATGTCAGCACAGGGCATCAAACGTTCGGCGGTCGTGACGTTGTAATCCTCAAGGAAAACGATTTTGATCCGCCCTGCGACATCTTTATCATTGTTTATAAGTTTTGCAAGCGAACATATCAGGTTTATAATTTTTTTTGCCATAAAGTATCCCGGAGCGGCTTTGGCCGCAAAAATATATGTCACAGGATGAAAATAAGCCGACGGGTTATCTTTAACCGTCAAATACTTAGCGATTATATCAAGGGTGTTTAAGTGTTGCCTTTTATACTCGTGGAGACGCTTGACCTGCACGTCGTATATTGAACCCGGGTCGATCGTAATACCGGATTCTTTTTGAACGTATTTCACAAAATCTTTTTTATTGAAATTCTTTACATCCTGAAATCTTTCAAGGACGCGGGTATCGTCCTTAAAATCTTTGAGCCGTTCAAGCTCCATTGACTGTTTTATAAATCCGTCTCCGATAAGTTCAGTTATAAGCTCGGCCAGTTTGGGGTTTGACTGGCATAGCCAGCGCCGGTAGGCTATGCCGATGGTGACATTTTTAAACTTGCCCGGGGACATAGCGTAAAAATCTTTAAACACAGTGTCCTTTAAAATCTCACTGTGAAGGGCCGATACGCCGTTGACGCTTTGGCAGCACGCAACGCAGAGATTTGCCATACGCACTGTTCCGCCGGATATTATGGCCATGCGCTCTACCATTTCAGAGTCATGGAATTTCTCCCAGATTTCTGAGCGAAGCCGGTTGTCTATCTCTTTAATTATCTCATAAATTCTCGGGATAAGGCCCTGCACCAAAGGTTTGCCCCAGCATTCAAGTGCCTCTTTCATAACTGTATGGTTTGTATACGCAAATGTTTTAGTGACGATATCCCATGCCTTATTCCAGCTATAACCGCAGTCGTCTAAAAATATCCTTATCATTTCGGGAATGGCCAAAGCGGGATGGGTGTCATTGATATGAATCGCAATTTCATCAGGTATATTATCAACTGTCCTGTGGTTTTGAAGATGCCTTTTAACAATGTCCTGAATGGACGCGGAAACAAGAAAATACTGCTGTTTAAGGCGCAACTCCTTGCCTTTATCGTGGTCGTCCGCAGGGTACAGCACCTTGCTGATCATCTCTGCCATTGCATCTTGCTCAACGGCTTTAATATAGTCACCCTGGTTGAACAGGATCATGTCAATGCCCGGAGAGGTGGACTGCCAAAGCCTCAACACATTTACGGACTTGCCGCCCTTACCGGAAATATACATATCATACGGAACGGCAGTCACAGGGACAAACCCGGTGTGCTTTGTTGTATAGTAACCGTCATTCCATTTGCTTTCAAGCTGGCCGCCAAAGTTTACCGTCACACCGGACTCTTTTTTAGGGGTGAGCCAAACCTCTCCTCCGGGGAGCCAAAAGTCTGGCAGCTCTGTTTGCCAGCCGTCTTCAAGCTTTTGTTTAAAGATTCCATACTCGTACAAAATAGAATAGCCAACCGCGGTGTAGTCGTTTGATGTAAGTGCGTCCATATAGCAGGCGGCAAGCCGGCCAAGACCTCCGTTGCCAAGGCCCGCGTTAGGCTCGCAGTCATAAACTTTGCCTATATCTATATTAAAGTTTTCAAGAGCGCTTTTTGCAATATCTTCAATTCCCAAGTTATATAAATTGTTTTGTAAAGACCGGCCGATGAGAAACTCCATGCACATATAGTATATTGTTTTTGATCCTTTTTCACGTGAGCCTTTGTAGTCCGGCGAGTTGTAGAGCCGGTCGGACATAAGCCCGCGAACTATTACGGCAACCGCTTTATAATACTGATCATATGTTGCATCGATAGAGTTAAGCCCAAACATGCTTGACAAATTTTTGGATATCTGACTCTCAAAATCTTTTTGAGTAATATTTAAATTCATTAAAGCACTCACCTTGGTTTTTCAAATTTTTATTTAATACCTTCTTTAAAATATATAGATGAATTATCACATTATAACACTCTACTCAGTTAAACTTCAAGCGATTTATAGAGGTACACAAACAAAAAAAGAGGCCTCTGAAGGTCTCTTTTTTAAAATTTTGATGTTTACATCATTATCCTACATCTGATTGGAAGACATGATCTGCCTTATAACTGAAATGCAGTCTTCCTTATTCATGATTTTCGGAACAGGGTAGTTGGGGTGTGCCTCTTTAAAAGCGCGTATGACTATGGTTTCAATATCCTTTTCTTGTATTTCGGGGAAATGATCGCCGATATCCATCTTTTTATTGAGCTCCTTTATGCTGTCAATAAACGCCTTGGCATTTTGCCCGTCTGTAAACTCAGGATTTGAAACTCCGGCACACTCTGCGAGCTGCGCAAGTCTTTTGTGAATACACTCCCCGTACCATTCAAGGACATAGGGCATGATAACGGCATTTGCAAGGCCGTGAGGTATTCCATAAAAACCGCCCAGGTTGTGAGCTATTGCGTGAACATATCCAACATAAGCCCTTGTAAAGGCGCAGCCGGCATAATAGGAAGCGAGAAGCATTTGGCTCCTGGCCTCAATATTATTTCCGTCATTATAAGCTGTCTCAATATTTTCATATATCATTTTTACTGCCATCTTGGCTTTAAGAGCAGTGTCCTTTGTGTTGCTCCTGCCTATGTATGCTTCAACTGCGTGCGTCAATGCGTCCATTCCGGTGGTGGATGTCATGCCCTTTGGAAGGGTTTTTGTCAGATCAGGGTCCAAAAAAGCATAACGGGGACGAATTACCGGATCGTTGATGGGGAATTTTTTATGAGTTGTTGGGTCGGAGACAACGGCGGCCACTGTCGTTTCTGATCCGGTTCCCGCTGTTGTGGGAATTGCCCATAAAGCAGGCGGTAGTATGGATGTCATTTTAAGAGACGGCAGGAGAACTCTGAATGTTCCGCTCATCTTTTCTAAAGGACGATCCGGTCTTGATATTTTTGCGGAGGTGGCTTTTGCGCAGTCCATTGGAGAACCGCCGCCAAAAGCGACCAGGCATTGGCAGTTGTTGTCAAGATACATTTGCTTTGCATCTTCGATGTTTTCAAATGTTGGATTTGGTTGTACACTATCATAGACGAAGTAATCAATACCGGCCTTTTCAAGGGCCTCAAAGAGCTCGTCAAGCATATTGATCATCATGAGAGACTTATCGGTGACGATAAGAATTCTTTGTAAGCCCTTTTCCTTCATTAACTGAGGTAGCTTCAACACACTCCCAGAACCTATAAATAGTTTTGGTTCAATCCACGGTATGAAGTGCATGCCGGCCCAAAAAACCACTTGAAATGTCCGATAATACGCTTTGTTTAAAATCCACATAATAATACCTCCTATATTTTAAAATTACAAAAAACAATAAATAGTTTTGGATAACCTATGTAACATACTTATTTATAGCTGATAAAATATAGACATGACTTAAGTTATAAATAAAATAAGATTAGAAATAAAACTTATTAAATTTTATTCTAAAATAATAACATACAAAGTTCTATAAAATAATCTAAAATAGAAACAAAAAAATAAAAATATATACAAATAATATAGACAATTGTCTATATTATTTGTATATAAAAATGTGCAGATATTAATCCGTTTATATTGAGTGTTATTTGCAAAAAACATGTTTCCCGATGGTTATAATTTTGGGACGGCTCAACATCCATTTATTTGTAGTTTTTGCAGCGTTATAATAATAGATGGCTCCGCCTGTAGGGTCCCATCCGTTTATAGAGTCACGCGCAGCCTGGTTGGCAGACGCCGCCACAGCGGCATACCAGTTGCTGTCATATACACATGAAAAGGCCCCGGGTTGATATACCACACCGGATACAGTGTCAGGGAAAGAAGAATGAGCAGTCCTGTTAAGAACCACAGCGCCGACAGCTACCTGACCTGTATAGCTCTCGCCCCTTGACTCACCGGAAATCACTTTAGCGAGCAGATTTATATCACTTGTGCTGTATTTAGAGGATCCGCTTGAGCTTGTAATTCCAAGTGCTGAAAGCGTTTTTGGGCCGGCGATTCCGTCTTGTTGAAGACCGCGTTTTTTCTGAAAGGCGATAACTGCGTTTTTGGTTTGATTTCCGTATATTCCGTCAACAGAGCCATTGTAGTATCCAAGGGATTTAAGTTTGGTCTGAATCTGCCTTACTTCATTTCCGGTTGAGCCGAATTTTGATAGAGTTTCAACAGACGCCTGCTGCTGACTATAGGATATAACGGCCTGAACGCCTACCGCCCAAATTAGAATCAAACAAAGTATAACGGCAATAATTATTCTTTTATTTTTTTCTGTTTTTGTGATAATAAAAATCATCTCCTTCTACCTTCGTAATATTCCCTTAAAAGGGTATTATTATTAGGAATAGAAATCATAAAAATGAATTTAAAAAACTTAAAAAAATTTCTTTTAAAATAGTAGTTGACAATATAGAAATGATTTGGTAATATAGTCAAGCGCCAAAAGGAAGCCAAAAGGAAGACAAGAGGCGAGAGAGCAAGAAAAGCGCACCTTGAAAATTAAACAACGACGAACAAAGGAACCCTGAGATTCAAGATAAGAAAAGATCTCGAGAGACGAGAAAAAAGAGAAAAGTCAGCG
>JAIRUF010000107.1 GCA_031254555.1 Oscillospiraceae bacterium
TTGTGACTTTAACACAAGACTCTAAGACCATCGAGTTCTTTGATGGCATGATGTAATCTAAAAATCAACTTACAATCCGGTGACGAGGTATGGAGCAACGGCATCTCCGCAAAGTCACTTAGAGGAGAGTGAACAAAATGTCGATAAAAGTTTACAAACCGACCACTAACGCAAGGCGTAACATGTCGGTTACTGATTACTCCGAGCTGTCAAAAACCGCGCCATATAGAAGTCTTTTAGAGCCTTTAAACAAAAGGGCAGGCCGTAACAGCTACGGGAAAATAACAGTCCGCCACCGCGGAGGCGGAAACCGCAAAAAGTATCGCATAATAGACTTTAAACGTGACAAGTTTGATATGCCCGCGACGGTGCTCACGCTGGAGTACGACCCGAACCGTTCAGCGCATATTGCTTTGGTTGAGTATGAGGACGGAGAGAAAAGATATATTTTAGCTCCCGTAGGGCTCAAAACAGGCGATAAAATAGAGGCGGGCACAAAAGCGGATATCAAGCCCGGCAACGCGTTGCCGCTTGTAAATGTCCCAACAGGTACTTTTGTACACAATGTGGAGCTTTATCCGGGCAGGGGCGGCCAGCTTGCCCGTGCGGCAGGAAACGCGGCCCAGCTCATGGCTAAAGAGGGAAACTACGCACTTTTGCGCCTCCCGTCGGGAGAGCTTCGCAATGTTCCTGTGGGATGCATAGCGACAGTTGGCCAGGTGGGGAACGTTGACCATGAAAACGTTAAAATAGGCAAGGCAGGACGTACCCGTCACCTTGGCATAAGGCCTACAGTGCGCGGTTCTGTCATGAACCCCAACGATCACCCGCACGGCGGCGGCGAGGGCAAATCGCCGATAGGCCGGCCAGGTCCTGTAACTCCTTGGGGCAAACCTGCTCTTGGTTACAAGACCCGCGCCAAGAAAAATCGTTCGGATAAGATGATAATAAGACGCCGTAACGATAAGTAAGTCGTGGAAAGGAGCTATGAATTAAATGGGTAGAAGCGTTAAAAAAGGACCTTTCGTTCAGCCTAAGCTGCTCAAAAAGGTTCAGGAAATGAATCAAAAGGGCGAGAAAATTGTCCTTAAAACTTGGAGCCGCAGCTCAACAATATTCCCAGACTTTGTCGGTCATACCTTCGCAGTTCACGACGGGCGCAAACATGTTCCGGTCTATGTTACCGAGGATATGGTTGGACACAAGCTGGGTGAGTTTGCACCCACAAGGACTTACAGAGGCCATGCGGGCTCTAAAACATCAAATTCTAGATAAGCGGTTAAAAGGAGTGTGTATATACTATGGAAGCAACAGCAAAAGTGACCTTTGTGCGCATAGCGCCCCGCAAGGTTAAGGTTGTGCTTGACCTAATAAGGAACAAGGACACCGCAAAAGCCATGGCAATACTCAAGCACACGCCAAAGGCCGCGTGTGAAGTGCTTGAGAAACTGCTGAAGTCTGCAATGGCTAACGCAGAGTATAAAGATATGGATACGACAAGGCTTTATGTAGCCGAATGCTATGTAAGCCAGGGGCCGACCCTCAAGCGTATAAGGCCGAGAGCTCAGGGCCGTGCATTCAGGATCAACAAGAAGACATCGCATATTACCCTTGTGCTCAGAGAAGCGGAATAATTGAGGAGGAGGTTATACAATGGGACAAAAAGTTAATCCTACCGGTTTGAGGATCGGGATTATAAAGGATTGGGAATCTCACTGGTACGCCAAGGCGGAAAATTTTGGAGACACTCTCATCGAGGACTATAAGATAAGAGAGTTCCTTTTGCACAAGTTGGCTCCGGCCGGCGTTCCCAAAGTTGAGATAGAGCGCGACGCTAAACGTGTGCGCATAAACATCCACTGTGCAAAACCCGGCATGGTTATAGGCCGCGGCGGCTCAGAGATAGATAAGCTGAAAGCCATATGCGAGAAAAAGCTTGGCAAGGATGTCTCCATCAACATCGTTGAGATCAAGCAGCCGGACCTTAATGCCCAGCTTGTTGCTGAGAATATAGCAGCCCAGCTTGAAAAGCGCGTTTCTTTCCGCCGTGCTCTCAAACAGGCGATAGGCAGAACCATGAAACTTGGCGCAAAAGGCATTAAAACGCAGGTGTCAGGCCGTTTAGGCGGAGCTGAAATCGCGCGAACAGAGCACTATCATGAAGGAACTATCCCGCTGCAGACGATCCGTGCGGACATTGATTATGGATTTGCTGAGGCAAAGACGACTTATGGCCGTATCGGCGTAAAAGTGTGGATTTACAGGGGCGAGGTTCTTCATGACAACCGTAAACAGCAGAAAAAGGAAGGGGGAGCTTCATAATGTTATTACCGAAGAGAGTTAAGTATCGCAGGCAGCAAAGAGGCCGTTTAACAGGTACAGCAACCAGAGGAAACAAGGTCACTTATGGTGATTTTGGACTTGTAGCCCTCGAACCGGCATGGATAACATCAAATCAAATAGAGGCAGCCCGTGTGGCGATGACTCGTTACATCAAGCGCGGAGGCCAGGTTTGGATTAAAATTTTCCCCGATAAACCAGTTACGAAGAAGCCTCTTGAAACCCGAATGGGTAAAGGTAAGGGAGCTCCAGAGTATTGGGTGGCGGTTGTAAAACCGGGCAGAGTTATGTTTGAGATTGCAGGAGTAGACGAGGAGTTGGCCCGTGAAGCTATGCGCCTTGGAGCAAATAAACTGCCGATAAAATGTAAGTTTATCACAAAGGAAGAACAGGACGGTGAGCAGTAATGAAAGCCAGTGAAATCAAGAAACTGTCCGCCGATGAGCTCAATAAAAAGCTTCTTGAACTTAAAGATGAGCTTTTTAATCTCCGATTTCAACAGACCATTAATCAACTTGATAACCCTATGCGTATAAAGGCCGTTAAGAAGGATATTGCAAGAGTTAAAACAGTTCAGCGTGATATAGAACTTCACGGCACGAACGCGTGAGAAAGGGAGGTTAAAATGCTATGAGTGACAGAAATCTTAGAAAGACTCAGATGGGTATAGTTACAAGCGACAAAATGGATAAAACCGTTGTTGTTTCGATAAAGGACAGGGTAAAACATCCGCTATATAAAAAGATAGTTAACCGCACGGTTAAACTCAAAGCACACGACGAGAAAAATGAGTGTAACGTCGGCGACCGCGTAATTTTGATGGAGACGCGTCCTCTTTCAAAAGACAAGAGATGGCGCGTATCCCAAATAATCGAGAAAGCCAAGTAATTGGCATAGCATAAAGGAGGAAAACACTGTGATACAGCAACAGAGTTACCTCAAAGTTGCCGACAATTCAGGCGCAAAGGAGATCATGTGTATCCGTGTGCTTGGAGGTTCAGGCAGGAGGTATGCCAATATAGGCGACGTCATAGTTGCTTCAGTTAAAAAAGCAACGCCAGGCGGCGGCGTAAAAAAAGGCGAGGTTGTAAGAGCGGTTGTAGTTAGAACCGCAAGCGGTGTACGCCGCGATGACGGCACTTATATCCGGTTTGACGAAAATGCAGCCGTTATTATTAAGGAAGATAAAAATCCCAGAGGCACAAGAATTTTCGGACCCGTTGCTAGAGAACTCAGAGATAAAGATTATCTCAAGATCTTAAGCCTCGCTCCGGAAGTGCTTTGATCGGGAGGTGCAGAGATAATGAATAAAGTTCATGTAAAAAAAGGTGACCAGGTTATGGTTATCAACGGTAAGTACCGCGGCAAAAAAGGCAAGGTTTTAGAGGTTAGCCCAAAAGAGGGAAAGGTTATAGTTGAGGGTATCAACATAATAACAAAGCATGTAAAGCCCCGCAAAATGGGCGAGGCCGGGGGACTTATTAAAGCCGAAAGCGCACTCTATGCCGACAAGGTTCAACTGATTTGCCCCAAGTGCGGCAAGGCCACAAGAGTTGGCCGCGCATTGGACAAAAAGGGCAATAAGGTGAGGACATGTAAGAAGAGCGACTGCCTTGCGCAGTTTGAATAAGGGAGGGACATATAAATGTCAAGGTTAAAAGAAGCCTATGCCAAAGAGGTCGCTCCCGCGCTTATGAAAAAGTTCGGCTATAAGAGCGTAATGCAGATCCCGAAACTTGAGAAGATAATCATCAATGTAGGCTGCGGTGAGGCAAAGGATAATGCAAAGGTTGTTGACGCAGTTATCAGCGATGTTTCTCAGATAACAGGGCAGAAGCCTGTGGTTTGTAAGGCAAAAAGGTCCGTTGCAAACTTTAAGCTTCGTGAAGGCATGGCAATCGGCGTTAAAGTAACACTTCGCGGTGAGAGGATGTATGAGTTCCTTGATAGGTTCTTTAATCTCGCGCTGCCAAGAGTTCGTGACTTCAGGGGGATTAATCCAAACTCTTTTGACGGCAGAGGCAACTACTCAATGGGCGTTAAAGAGCAGCTGATATTCCCTGAGATTGATTACGATAAGATAGATCAGGTTCGCGGTATGGACATATGTTTTGTCACAACCGCAAACACGGACGAAGAAGCACGTGAGCTACTCTCTTTGTTGGGTGCTCCGTTTGCAGGATAAGGAGGGAAATCTGTGGCCAAAACATCAATGAAAGTTAAGCAGGCAAGAGCTGCTAAATTCTCAACAAGGCAATACAACAGATGCAAAATCTGCGGCAGGCCGCACGCCTATCTTCGCAAATACGGAGTTTGCCGTATATGTTTCAGAGAGCTGGCACATAAAGGCCAAATCCCAGGCATGAAAAAAGCAAGCTGGTAAAAGAGCAATTGCAATAAGGAGGTAAAGGGCATGCAAATCACCGATTCAGTAGCCGATATGCTTACAAGAATAAGAAACGCTAACGCGGCGAAGCATGATACGGTTAAGGTTCCCGCGTCCAACATGAAAAAAGCGATTGCTCAGATTCTTGTTGATGAGGGATATATAAAAGGCTTTACCGTCGAAAACGACGGGAAGCAGGGCATAATTGAGATGACTCTTAAATATGGTCAAAATAAATCACAGATTATTACAGGTTTGCGCAGAGTTTCTAAGCCCGGCCTGCGCATATACACGAATTGCGAGGATATGCCAAAGGTCATGAAGGGCCTTGGAATAGCTATCCTTTCGACATCAAAGGGTATTATGACTGACAAGGAAGCGCGAAAAGCCAATGTTGGCGGCGAAGTCCTTGCGTTTGTCTGGTAAGGGGGTTGCAGTAAATGTCACGAATAGGCAAAATGCCCATTGTTATCCCGGCGGGATGCGAGGTAAAGATCGATGGCAGCGTTGTTACTGTAAAAGGCCCTAAGGGGACCCTTTCCAGAGCAGTGCACAGAAATATGGATGTCAAGTTGGACGGAAATGTAATCAGTGTTACACGGCCTAATGACAATAAGGAAAACAGAGCTCTCCACGGGCTGACGCGTTCGCTTATAGCAAACATGGTAGAGGGCGCCGATAAGGGCTTCTCAAAGGAGCTTGAGGTTAACGGAGTTGGATTCCGTGCAGTTAAGCAGGGCAAGAACCTTGTTTTGAACATCGGGTACTCACATCAGGTTATAGTGCCTGAAATAGATGGGATCACAGTTGATGTTCCAAATCCAAATAAGATCGTAATTTCCGGTCCTGACAAGCAAAAAGTCGGCCAGTTTGCAGCAGAAGTTCGTGAAAAGCGTCCGCCTGAGCCATATAAGGGCAAAGGGATCAAGTACGCAAACGAATATATCCGCCGCAAGGAAGGCAAGGCCGGTAAGGGCGGTAAATAAAAGGAGTGAATCTAAATGGTTAACAAACCAGACAGCAATAAGGCTCGCCAAAAGCGTCATACAAGAGTGCGCAGCAAGATCAAGGGCACAGCCGAGCGTCCGCGCCTTAATGTTTTCCGCTCACCCAACCACATCTACGCGCAGCTTATAGATGATGTGTCAGGAAGAACCTTGATATCTGCGTCAACGGTTGAGAAAGATTTTAAAACTTACGGCGGAAATAAAGAGGCAGCCCGCAAGATTGGAGAAATACTTGCCAAAAGGGCCGCTAAGGAAAAGATAACAGAGGTAGTTTTTGACCGTGGCGGTTATATTTATCATGGTCGTGTACAGGAACTTGCGGTGGGCGCCCGTTCGGGCGGACTCAAGTTCTAAAAAAGTAAGGAGGAATACTTTTGGCTAAGATTGACGCATCTAAAATGGATTTGCAAGAGCGAGTTGTCTCCATAAACCGTGTATCCAAAACAGTCAAGGGCGGTCGTATATTCAAATTTTCGGCTCTTGTAGTGGTTGGTGACGGCCAGGGAACAGTGGGATTCGGTCTTGGAAAATCAGGAGAAGTTCCGGATGCTATCCGCAAGGGTATAGAGGACGCCAAGAAAAACTTGATAAAAGTTTCTCTCAGGGGGACTACAATTCCTCATGAGGTGATAGGCAAGTTTGGAGCAGGTGAGGTTTTGCTCAAACCGGCAGCTCCGGGCACCGGAGTTATAGCCGGCGGTCCTGTGCGCGCTGTTGTTGAAACAGTCGGCATAAAGGACATCCGCTCAAAGGCGATTCGCTCAAACAATCCATGCAATGTAGTCAGGGCTACAATAGACGGGTTGACTCAACTGCGCAATGCAGAAGAAGTCGCTAAAATCCGCGGGAAATCAGTTAAGGAAATTTTAGGTTAGAAAGGGTGGTAAAAATGGCAAAAGCGGCTAAACAGGAAACCGTTAAAGTTAAGCTAGTAAGAAGTCTTATAGGCAGTAAAAAAGACCAGATTGCCACCGCCCATGCACTTGGTCTTCATAAAATAGGGGATGTGGCAAATCAGCCGAACAACCCCCAAACTCAAGGTAAGATTAATAAAATCATACATCTTATTGAGGTAACCGAAGCGTAAGCAAGGAGGTGCGAATATATGAAGTTGCACGAACTTTCACCAGCGGCTGGCTCAAAAAAGGACGTAAAACGCATTGGTAGAGGTGCGGGATCCGGCCAGGGAAAAACAGCGGGCAAAGGCCATAAGGGACAAAAGGCCAGAGCCGGCAGAGGTATGCGTCCGGGATTTGAAGGCGGACAGATGCCTTTGCAGAGAAGGGTTCCCAAAAGGGGATTTAACAATATTTTTGCAAAAGAAATTGTGAGCGTTAATGTCTGCTCACTTGACAGAGTGTTTAAAGACGGTGATGTTGTGGACGCAGCCGCGTTAAAACAGTCAGGACTTATAAAAAAAGAGCTTGATGGAATAAAAATCCTCGGCAACGGGGACATTGCCAAAAAGCTGACAGTACAGGTGAACGCCTATTCTAAGACGGCCAAAGAGAAAATAGAGGCGGCCGGAGGAAAGGCAGAGGTGGTTTAAATTGTTGCAGACACTTCTCAACGCATTTAAAGTGCCGGATCTTCGTAAAAAATTGTTATATACAGCTATGATCATATTGGTTTTCAGGATAGGCGCCGCTATTCCCGTGCCGTTCACAGATGCCTCAGGCGGCATTGTGGATGCCGGGGCAGGCAACTTTATGAACTACCTGACCATGATGACGGGTGACGCATTTAATTACGGCACACTTGTCGCAATGTCGATAACGCCGTATATCAACTCGTCGATTATCATACAGCTTTTAACTGTCGCAATTCCCTATCTTGAGAGATTGTCCAAGGAGGGAGAGGAAGGCCGTAAAAAAATAACGCTCATAACCCGGTACGCAGCAGTTATAATAGGCTTACTTCAAAGCACTGCTTATTATTTTTATTTGCGCAGCGGCAAATTCCTTGCCGTGGGTGCAAACGGTGCAGCCTTTACCGGCGTCTATGCGGCATTGCAGGCGGCGGCGGTAATTTTAGCTCTCACAGCCGGTTCGGCTCTTCTTATCTGGCTTGGCGAACAAATCAATGCAAAGGGTATCGGCAACGGAATATCAATGATTCTTTTTGCGGGAATCGTTTCCCGTATGCCCACAACCCTTACAGGGATATACCAGTATTTCTCACAGGGAGGGTTGTACTACCTGTATGCCCCTCTGGCTCTTGCCATCATGATACTTTCAGTTGTGTTCATAGTATGGATGGACAATTCGGAGAGAAGGATACCGGTTCAGTACGCAAAAAGGGTAGTGGGGCGCAAAATGTACGGCGGTCAAAACACTCATATGCCGATAAAGGTCAATATGTCCGGTGTTATGCCTATTATTTTTGCAAGCTCAATACTGTCCCTTGTCCCCACATTGGAGATGTTCTTTACAGTAAAAGAGGGCAGCCGATTGGCAACATTTTTTAACATGTTCAACCAGACGCATTGGTTCTATGCAGTGGTGTACTTTATAATGATCATATTCTTTGCGTATTTCTATTCAACCATTCAGTATAATCCTGTGGAGATGGCAAACAACCTGCGTAAAAACAGCGGGGCTATTCCGGGAATACGTCCCGGCAAGCCAACTTCTGATTATATTATGAAGATTTTGTCAAGAATCACTTTAATAGGTGCGCTCCTTCTCAGTGTTATAGCGTTATCTCCCATACTGTTTGCTCAAATAACTTTGCTTACAGGGAAGGCTATGAATATTTCACTTGGAGGAACATCCGTAATCATCATGGTTGGTGTTGCGCTTGAAACAGTAAGGCAGCTTGAATCACAAATGATGATGAGGCACTATAAGGGATTCCTTGACTGATCCAGAGCGATAAGGAGAGTTAACTTATCATGATAATTATTTTTTTAGGAGCTCCTGGTGCGGGAAAAGGAACACAGGCGGAGATTGCAAGTAAAAAACTTGCCATTCCCACGGTGTCAATGGGCAACATTATGAGGGAAGCCCTGGCAACAGGAACGCAAATGGGCCTTAAAGCAAAGGAATTTATAGAGTCGGGCAAGCTTGTACCGGATGAGGTAGTAATAGGCATTATAAATGAGAGACTGGCAGACGATGACTGCAAAAATGGTTTTATCCTTGACGGGTTTCCGAGAACCATACCTCAGGCGCAGGCGCTTGACAAGATGGGCATAAAGATAGACAAGGTGATAGATATAGATGTGCCGGATAAGGTTATACAGGACAGAATGTCGGGCAGGCGCGTGAGCATGTCATGCGGAGCGCCTTATCATCTCGCGTATAATCCGCCGGAAGTCGAAGGGGTTTGCAATAGCTGTTCAGGGAAATTGATCCAGAGGAAAGATGACCTTGCGGAGACTGTTATAAACCGGCTTAAAGTTTATCACGAGCAGACGGAACCGCTTAAGGACTACTACAAATCGCAGGGGATCCTAAGCGTTATAAACGGGCAGGAAAGTGTTGAAGATACAACGGCACTGGTACTGGGCGCGTTGGAGGATTAAGCATGATAGTGCTAAAGACAGACCGCGAGATTTCCCTGATGCGGGAAGCTTGCAGAGTTTCGGCTGAGGCATTAAAGTTAGCGGGAAGAGCGGTGCAGCCCGGAGTGACAACTGCGGAGATTGACAAAATAGCCTATGACTATATAGTTAGTCAGGGTGCGCAGCCAAACTTTTTGCACCTTTATGATTTTCCGGCAACTGCATGCATTTCTATAAATGATGAGGTTATTCATGGCATACCAAGCAAAAGCCGTGTGATTAAAGAAGGCGACCTGGTCAGCATTGACCTGGGAGCCAAGATAAATGGCTATAACGGCGATAATGCCGCCACTTTTGCATCGGGCAGAATAAGCCCGGAGGCAAAGCGGCTGAGTGACACGACCAGGGAATCCCTTTATATCGGGATCAAAAAGGCTGTTGCAGGCGGCAGAATCGGGGATATAGGCAGTGCGATCTCAAGCTATTGTGAGGAGCGGGGGTACAGTGTCGTCCGGGAGTTTACCGGCCACGGGATTGGAACCAAGCTGCATGAAGAACCCAGCGTACCAAACTACGGAATATCCGGGAGAGGTGTGCGATTGGTACTGGGCATGACTATAGCAATCGAGCCTATGATTAATCAGGGCCGAGCCCAAGTAAAAACTCTGTCCGATGGATGGACGGTAAGAACTGTTGACGGAAAGCTATCAGCGCATTTCGAACATACAGTTGCAATAACACAGGACGGACCTGTAATTCTTACAGAGTTATAAGGAGGTCGCTGATGGAATTGGAAATAGGAAGTGTTGTCTTTTCAAAAGCGGGACATGATAAAGGTCTTTTTATGGCAGTCGTTGAAATTCAAGACGAATACGTTTTGGTTTGTGACGGCAGACAGAGGCCGGTTGACCGGCCAAAGCGTAAAAATCCTATCCACCTTATGAAGACAAACGCTAAACTTACGTCTGAAGATACGAAATCAAACCACGGATTGAGAGAGGCGCTTAAAAGGTTTAATCAAAAAAGCGCCGCAACTTCTACAAAGGGAGGCTTATAGAAAATGTCCAAAAACGATATGATTGAAATAGAGGGAATAGTGGTTGAGGCTTTGCCTAACGCATCGTTTAAAGTAGAGCTTGAAAACGGCCACGTAATTTTAGCCCACATATCCGGAAAACTTCGCATGAATTTTATACGCATACTTCCGGGCGATAAAGTGACGGTCGAAATGTCGCCATATGACCTCACTCGCGGGCGCATAACATGGCGTTCTAAATAATTTATTAGGTTTTAACAATTAAGGGGAGGTATTACAATGAAAGTCAGACCTTCTGTCAAAAAAATTTGCGAAAAATGTAAAGTTATAAAGCGCAAGGGAAAAGTCATGGTTATCTGTGAAAATCCCAAGCACAAGCAGCGTCAGGGTTAACCCGGCGCAAACCATCTAAATATGGAGGTGCAACTGACAAATGGCGCGTATTTCAGGTGTTGATTTACCGAGGGATAAGAGAATTGAAATTGCTCTTACCTATATTTTTGGCATAGGCCGTAAAACAGCAAGCGATATCATTGAGTCTACAGGTATAAATCCTGATACAAGAGTAAGGGATTTAACCGACGACGACGTATCAAAACTGCGTGAATATATTGACCGCAGCGTTCGGGTGGAGGGGGATCTCCGCCGTGAAACAGCTTTTGATATTAAAAGACTCATAGAGATTGGATGCTATCGCGGCATACGCCACCGTAGGGGCCTGCCGGTAAGGGGTCAGCGTTCCAAGACAAACGCACGAACACGCAAAGGACCGAAGAAGACAATAGCAAACAAGAAGAAGTAAGTTTTTAGGAGGGATACAATTTGGCTACTAAGGGTTCAGGCAAAAAAACCACAGCCACAAGAAGACGCCGTGACCGTAAAAATATTGAGCGCGGAGCGGCACATATCCAATCCACCTTTAACAACACGATTGTTACCATAACAGATACGCAGGGCAATGCTATTTCATGGGCAAGTGCCGGTGAAATGGGAATCAGGGGCTCTAAAAAGTCCACTCCGTTTGCCGCACAAACAGCTGCCGAAACAGCTGCCAAGGCAGCCATGGAGCATGGTATGAAAACGGTTGAGGTTTATGTTAAGGGACCGGGAGCCGGGCGCGAGGCTGCGATCAGGGCATTGCAGACAGCAGGTTTGGAAGTAAGCATGATAAAAGATGTTACTCCTATCCCGCACAACGGTTGCCGTCCGCCCAAAAGAAGGCGCGTATAACATAAATTTTAGGAGGTGTAATTAAACATGGCAAGATATACCGGAGCGGTATGTAAACTATGCCGCCGTGAAGGCAAAAAGCTCTTCCTTAAGGGAGACCGCTGCTATACAGGTAAATGTTCTGTAGACCGCAGAACCTATGCCCCCGGCCAGCATGGGCAAAGCCGAAAAAAGAATTCCGAATACGGCTTGCAGCTCAGAGCAAAGCAGCAGGCGAGGCGTTTTTATGGTATTCAGGAGGGGCAGTTCCACAAGTATTTTCTTATGGCCGAACGCCAGGTTGGCATGACAGGCGAAAACCTGTTGAGACTTTGTGAAAGCCGTCTTGATAATGTAGTATATTCGCTTGGATGGGCAAGCTCCCGTGCACAGGCAAGGCAGCTTGTAACACACGGACACTTTAAGGTAAACGGACATAAAGTCAATATCCCGTCATACCTCCTCAAATCAGGGGACGAGTTGACGATAAAGGAAAAGAGCCGTGAGAGCGAGAAATTTAAAGCCGTTTTGGAGAGCAACGCTTCAAAACCGGTGCCGGAATGGCTCGAACTTGATTCACAGGCGCTCAAAGCCAAAGTTCTCGACCTTCCGTCAAGAGAGCAGGTAAGTGCCCCTGTTGAAGAGCATTTCATAGTGGAATTCTACTCAAAGTAATGCTTTTTGCATAATTTTAGTAAAGCTCACATTTCAAGGAGGGTTTTGAATGATAGGAATCGAAAAGCCCAAAATCGAAATATTCGATTTAGATGGTAATGAGTCTTATGGTAAGTTTACGCTTGAACCGCTGGAGCGCGGATACGGCACAACAGTCGGCAACAGCCTTCGCAGGGTGCTTTTATCGTCGCTTCCTGGCTATGCCATAACATCAGTAAAGATTGATGGAGTTCTCCATGAGTTTTCAACTATTCCCGGAGTTAAGGAAG
>JAIRUF010000109.1 GCA_031254555.1 Oscillospiraceae bacterium
ATAACTTTAAAGCCAAACTTTGCAAATTCGAAGAGAACTTCATCCTCGCGGGATTCAATAATGCCGGACGCTATAAAGACGCCGCCGTCGGCCAAATGCTTTTGTACTTGCCCGCAAAATGAAATAATGGCATCAGCCGCTATATTGGCTGTTATTAAATCAAATTTACCGCTTATATTATCCGCTAAATTGCCGCAGATTATTTTATATCTTGGTTCTGTCAGTTCATTTGTTTCTCCGTTTTGGACGGCGGTGCGTACGGCGTATTTATCAATATCAACTCCCAGCGCACTGGAAGCTCCCAGCAATAAAGCGGCAATGGAAAGGATTCCGCTGCCGCATCCAATGTCAAGTACGCGCATGCCGTATTGCAGGAAATCCTCGATTGCCTCAAGGCACAGCCTTGTTGTGCTGTGCCCACCGGTTCCAAAGGAGAGTCCGGGTTCAATGTGGATTATTTTACGGCCCAGTGCGTTAAAATTTTCTTCCCAGACAGGGTGAATAAAAAGATTTTTCCCCACGGGAAAAGATTTAAAATATCGCTTCCAGTTATTTTCCCAGTCCTCATTTTTGCAGGGCTTTATCTCGATGGTATAAACTATGTTGTTAAATTCAAGCCGTTGTTTTAAAAAGCTTATCGCTTCAGCAGGATTTTCGTCAGGGGATATATACACGCGCACAATGCCTTTTGAACGGTCCTTGCTTAACAGGTTTTCATCAATAAGGTCTATACGTGATATCTCTTTTGCCTCTTGTTCAAGGTTTCTGTAATCCTCAATGTATATACCGTAAGGGACAGTCATAAGGGCGATATTTGAAGCAGAGTCAATATCATTAGCAGACACCGTCACCGCAATTTCAGTCCAGTCCATAAGATCTCCTATCCTATATTTAAGTCAGCGCCGGACATCTCTTTCCGGCCGTGATTGTAAAACTGCCTGTTTTCAAGCGCCCATTGTCTCGCGGAAAAGTCACCGTAATCTATAGACTCCACGGATTTTGATATTTCATCCACCCTTGCGTCCATAAGGTCAAGTTGAGATAAAAGCTCTGCCTCCAAGAACATCGGGCGCTTTGCGGCACCGAACTCAGGGTCCCCATGGTGTGAGATCAACATATGCTCAACGAGCATTATTTTTTCTTCAGGTAAGCCGAGCTCTTCGCCTGTTTTCCGGACTTCCATAGCTCCGCGTATTATATGTCCTATTAAGGTTCCGTCAACGGTATACTTTTGAACTATACCTGTATCAGACACCTCATATTCAAGGGTTTTGCCTATGTCATGCAATACCGCCCCTGTAAAAAGCAAGTCGCGGTCAACAAATGGATAAACACTGCATATGCCCTGTGCCAAACGGACAATTGACAGCGTGTGAAAAAGAAGACCTCCCCTTATGGCGTGGTGGAGTCTATAGGCTGCAGGATAGTATAAGAGAGATTCTTTGTATTTAGTTAATATGCTTTTGACCAAGTTTTTTAAGTCCATGTCCTCAAAGCCGTCAGCTATATTGACAAGCTCGAAAAACATACTCTCACCATCGTACTTAGCTGTTTGAACAAAGTCCTCAATCTTTATATTATCATCCTGAGTAATATTGCGTATACGCTCGATTCTAAGCTGATCGGAGCCGTTAAACACGGATATTGTTCCGCGAACCTTGACAATTGAATTAACGGTGAATTCGCCAAAAGACTCCTCATTATAGTCCCATAACTTTGCGCTTATCTCATCACCGGCGTCGCACAGAAGCATGTCCAAATATAAAGATCCCTTGGAATTTATTCTTTTGTCGTTTCGTTTAACAAGAGCGTAACCTTCAACTAAACCAGTGGTTTTATTAATAACAGAAAAATTCATAAAGCATTCACCATCCCTTTTCCTTAGAATGATAACACTGATCGCAAGTTTTTGTCAATGAAGGGCGAACCTTTAAATATTACAACAAATTAACAGTTTTTGGTTTATTTAATGCAAATGGGGCAAAAATAAAGGAAAGAAAACTTGCAAAAGGGTGAAAGATTTGAACGATAACGCCGCAGGATATAAAAAGCCCGTAAAGCTTCAGAAAATAATCAAGCGCGCGCTTTTAACTATAAGGAAAGATTACAAAAAAGCTCTCTCCAGCAAAAGCTTTAACAAAATTAATGAATGGCTCTGCGACAATTATTATATTTTTGAGAGAGAGGGAAGGTCCGCTATCAAGTCTCTTGATAAAGCGAGTCTCATTCCTGTATCTAAAAACGGCGAACCCCGGATATACGGCATATGTAAGTCAATGTGCAAAGACGCCATTTTGCCGCCTCAAAATGAAATCGAAGAGTATATAAATCCGCTTAAACCAACAGTTAAAGAGTTGGAGCTGTTCCCCGTTATGCTAAAATCGGTTTTTTTAAACGTGATAGCGCGAAACAGCGGAGCAAATGAAGAGCGTGCAGAGCAACAACTTGCAAACGCGGTAAACTCATTGCGCAGAATCAGCGATATAGACTTTGAAACACTCACGGAAAATGTAAGTGTTGTAGAGCGTATCTTGGTGCAGGATCCGGCGGGTATTTATCAGAACATGGACGATAGAACGAAGGCTTTTTACAGACGGCAGATAGCGCGGATTGCCGGCGGACAAAAGATGGAAGAGGAGACGCTTGCGCAAGATATACTGACAAAAGCCTCAAACGACAATGAGCACATAGGAAGGTATCTCAACATTACACAAAATCACAAAAAAAGAGGCTGGTGGCTCATAGCCATGCAGGTTATTGTGCCGCTTATTGTCTCAGCGGGAACAGGGCTGCTTTTGCGGAATTTATATGTTCCTTTTTTGGTTTACTTCCCCCTGTATGAAATCTTTCAGCCGATACTTTCGGACATTTTTATGAGGGGTGTGTCCCCGTCTTTTATCCCGCGGATGAAGATAGAAAAAGATATACCAAAAGAGGCAGCTACCCTTGTGGTCATATCAATGCTAATGCCCGGGGCAAAAGACATAAAAAACCTATCAAAAAAGCTGATCCATCTTAAGCGATCAAACGGTTTGGGAGCCGTAAAGTTTTGTGTGCTTGCGGATTTTAAGTCGTCGAAACTGCCCAAAGATCCTCAGGACGAATCCGATTTATATAATGCCAGGAAAATGATAGAGGATCTAAACGATCAATATGACGGGGGCTTTATTTTAGCGGTAAGACCCAGGACTTTTTCTAAAACCCAAAATGAGTACACCGGCTGGGAACGTAAAAGAGGCGCGATAACTCAGCTTATCAGGGCAATTAAAGGCGAAAATGTGCAGTTTGAAGCCCTTGCAGGGGACATGGCAGGCTTTGATGAAATAAAGTATATAATGGCGCTGGACGCTGACACAGGACTTCCAATGGATAGTGTAAAAGACCTGGTTTCAGCGGCCGTTCACCCGATTAACAGGCCTGTCATTGATGTGTCAAAGGGGCGTGTTACAAGTGGATATGCAATACTCACACCCAAAATAGAGACGGATATAAAAAGTGCGTTTAGTACCGGATTTTCGAGGGTTATGGCAGGTGTGGGCGGTATAACAGCATACAATAACACAAGTTCTGATAAGTATCAGGACTTATTCGGCGAAGCTATTTTTGCGGGAAAAGGACTTTTAGACGTCGATGTGTTTCATAAGCTTTTAAATGGCAACCTTCCCGCCGAACGTGTGCTCAGCCATGATATACTTGAAGGCGGATATATGCGAGCATGCTACATCTCAGACGTTCAAGTCACCGATGGATTTCCGTCATCGCAGGGATCATTTTTTGACAGACAGCACAGGTGGATAAGGGGAGACTGGCAAAATATCGGATTTATATTTAAAAGAAGGCCGCAAAATCCGCTTAACGGCTTGTCAAGATACAAATTGATCGACAATATCAGAAGAAGCGTAACGCCTCCGGTGTTTATGGCGGCACTGATTTTATCCCTTTTATTGCCCTATCAAGCGGCGTTTGTGACGGTTGCAATCGTTATATTGGGGGTATGTTTCGGTGAATTGCTGACCGGGGTTATATCAATTTTGTTCGGCGGCATGTCCATGTTTTTGAGGCTTTACTACTCCGGTGCGATGCCAATAGCCTTAAAGACAGTTGCAAACGCGCTGGTGTCCGTTGTCATGCTGCCCCAAAACGCGTGGGTTTCATTAAACGCGTCAGTAATAGCCATATGGAGAATGGCAATAAGCAAAAAGAATCTCTTACAGTGGGTAACTGCAGCTCAGAGTGAAAAGACTCAAAGTTTTATAGGGTTTATAAAAAGATATATTCCATCGTTTATTTTGGGTCTAGCGCTTGTCATATTCGGTAATTCTGCTCATATTTTAATAGGACTTGTCTTTATTGCAAACGTACCGTTTGCGTGGATATCGGCAAAAAGTCTAAGAAAGTCTCTAAACGAAGAGATAGATTACAAGTCAAAGGAGAAGCTTACTTCTTACGCGGCGGCCATGTGGAGGTTTTATGATGAGCTCTGCGGAGAAAGGGACAATTATCTTCCCCCGGACAACTTCCAGGAGACGCCGGTCCACAGGATAGCCCACAGAACATCACCGACAAATATAGGTCTAATGCTTCTTTGCACCCTGTGTGCCAAGGACTTTGGGTTTATCGACACTGAAAAAATGTGCACAAGGCTGGAACAGTCTTTAGACAGCATAGACAAATTGGAAAAATGGCATGGAAATCTGCTGAATTGGTACAACACCAAGACTTTGATGCCGCTTACACCAAAGTATGTATCAACAGTTGACAGCGGCAATTTTTTATGTTCGCTTACCGCTCTGAGGCAAGGTCTTCGTGAGCTTGAGGAAAAAAGCGAAAGAATAGACAAAATTATATACAGGATCACCAAGATTATAAATTCAAGTGATCTCTCAGTTCTTTACAACGAGAGAAGGAAATTGTTTTATATTGGTTACAGTGTCTCAGACGAAAGCTATTCGAACTCCTATTATGACCTTTTGATGAGCGAAGCCAGGATGACAAGCTTTTACGCGATAGCAAGAAGGCAGGTGTCCAAAGAGCATTGGGGAATGCTGGGCAGAACCCTTGCAAAAGAAGGAAGGTACGCAGGGCCGGTGTCGTGGACAGGCACAATGTTTGAATATTATATGCCGAACCTTCTTCTGCCTGTATATGAAAACACAATGAGTTATGAGGCGCTGCGTTTTTTCCTGTGGTGCCAAAAAAGGAGGGTCACGGGGAAAAATATTCCGTGGGGTATTTCTGAGAGCGGTTTCTATGCCTTTGACTCACAGCTGAACTATCAGTATAAAGCACACGGTGTGCAAAAGCTTGGACTAAAAAGAGGTCTTAACGACGAAATGGTCATTTCACCGTACTCAACATTTTTGACCCTCCCGTTTGACCCAAAACCAGCCGTCAAAAACCTTATGGAGCTTGAGGACTTGCAGCTTACGGGCAGATGCGGGTTTTATGAGGCCGCCGATTTTACACAAGAGCGCACAGAGGGCCAGGACTACGCTGTTGTACGCAGCTATATGGCGCACCATGTCGGCATGAGTATGATTTGTATTACAAATGCGCTGATGGATAATATCATACAAAAACGCTTTATAAACGACAGTAAAATGTCAGGTGCTATAAGTATATTGCAGGAGAAGATACCCTCCGGTTCCACCGTTTTCAAAGATGTGGACACAAGGGAAATTCCTCAGCGCCCGCACCGCACTGTCGCGCAAATCAGGGAATTCAGGCATATTGATCCGCTCTCGCCCAATGTAAGGCTTTATACAAACGGCGAGTGGAATATGATCATGAGCGATTTAGGAGTATCTATATCGAGGTATCAAGGTGCCGATATGACAAGGATAAGCAGTGACCTGTTGCGCAATCCCATGGGTATATTTGCATTTATTAAAAGTGATAAGTTCGCGTTCCCGATCACAAAGGCTTTGGATTATAACAATAAATCCCGGTTCAGGGCAAGTTTTTCAAACACAGAGATGACCCTTAGCTCATCTGCGCATGATCTGGAATGTTATATGAGCGCGATGGTTCATCCAAGGATCCCATGCGAACAAAGAAAGATAACAGTAAAAAACACAGGCAAGAATCATTTTAAGGGAGAGCTTGTAATTTATGTTGAGCCAAGTTTGATATCTCATAAGGAGGAGGAAAACCATCCGGCTTTTACAAAGCTTTTTTTGCAGGGAGAGTATGACAAAGCAAACAATCTTATGATATATACAAGGCAGTCCAGAAACAGCGACGAGTCGCTGTGCCTTGCTGTGGGTTTTGTTCAGGACACCGATTATCTGTACAGCATGTCAAGGGAGGCCGTGCTTGAAAGTCCCTCGGGAATACAGTCCATTATGCACAGTGATCTGCCGCTTGTCAAAGAGGGTGCACCTGATTTGTGCGCACTGATAAGGATACCAATAACGGTAACGCCAAAATCCAGCAAGACGAACACGCTGATCCTGTGTGCCGCGTCTACAAGAACAGAAGCTGTGGACAGGGCGCTGAAAGTCCGCAGCGACGGCACACCAAACTCCAGTAATGCGTCGCCGTCGCCCTTTAAAGACGGCAGGATAGACGGGGTCATAGCGTCGATGGTTTTTCCATATATATTGTTTTCCAACAAGCGCTGCCCGGAATCTATTGAAGCAATAAAACAAAACACTAAAAGCAAAAAGACTATTTGGGAGTTTGGCATATCCGGAGACAATCCAATAATCTATATCCAGGTTGATACCGTAGATGATGTAAATAAAGTTTTGCCGTATATAAGGCTTGTACGCAAGCTTAGAAAAAGCGGTATAATAACGGACTTGATCATAGCCTATAAAGAGAGAGGCGAATACACCGCTCCCATCTTGTCCGCGATAAGACAGATGATGCAAAGGGAAGGAAAACAGGAAGTGACCGGAGTTTTTCCCATAGACTTGAGCAAATATGATGAAAGCAGTATAATGTCGCTGATTGCCATTGCTGACTATGTGGCTCCTAAAAATGAAAAGATGTCTAGTTACAACGAAAGATTCACTCCGTTTTCCGTGAGAAATACGCAGGGTAGGGAGCTTAAAGAGGATGATGCACTTGTTGTAAAGTCAGGATACTTTACACATGGTGCGTTTACGGTTACAGAAAAGCCGAAAATCCCATGGTGTGTGGTTTTATCCAATGATACGTTTGGCACTTTGGTCAGCGATAAATCAATTGGATTCACATGGGCGATAAACTCGAGGGAAAATAAACTGACCCCGTGGAGCAACGACACCATTACGGACAATATAGGCGAAATGCTCTATATCAGGATAAATGGGATAGTCTACAACATGATAGCTAAGGCGACAGTTCGATTCTCCACTAAAATAGTCCAGTATTTGGGCACAGTTCAGGGAATAAACTACGACGTAACGGTTTGGGTGCCGTCAAAGGGCATGATAAAGCATTTGGATGTAAAACTTAAAAATACGCGTCCTGAAGAAAAAAAGATAGATATTCTGTATTACACAGAGCCGGTTATGGGAATCGACCGGAAGGATTCAAAACTTCTCACAGCTAAATTTGACGACAAAGGCATTCTAATATCAAATAAGTGTTCTTCCGGTCTGCACGGATTTATGAGAGTTGGAATGCTTTCAAGTGCCGATTACCTGACCTGTGACAGGGTAAACTTCCTTTGCGGAAAATGGACGGGCAGTAAAGATGATAAAATAAATGATTTGTGCGCAGCTGTGGGAAAAAGAATTGAACTGCAGCAGCAAAAGCAGGAGACGGTCAGGTTCACCCTGACCTGGGGGTCCACTGAAAAATCCGCTCATCAGTTGTCTGAAAAAAATCTGGGAATAGAGCAGGAAGAGAGAACACTTTATATCAAAACTCCTGATAAGGCTATAAATTATATGTTCAACACATGGCTGACCTCTCAGATAATAAACAGCAGAATAAAGGGCAGAACCGGATTTTACCAGTGCGGCGGCGCCTATGGTTTTAGAGATCAGCTGCAGGATGTAAGTTCACTTATGCTTGTCAATCCAAAGCTGGCAAAAACCCATATTATAAGAAGCGCCGCCTCCCAGTTTAAACAAGGGGATGTGCTGCATTGGTGGCATGTTCTGCCGCATAGGGCAGGCAGGAAAAAAGGAGTGAGGACAAAATATACTGACGATTTGCTCTGGCTCCCGTTTGTAGCTGCCGAATACGCTGAAAAAACAGGGGACTATGATATATTCAATATAAATATAGCTTATTTAGACGGCGAACCCTTGGCTCATGACGAGGACGAAAGATATTTTGAACCGCCCAAAAGCGCTGAAAAGGGCAGCCTTTATGAGCACTGTATACGAGCATTAGATTTGTCGCTAAGGTTCGGAGAGCATGGACTCTCGCTTATAGGTGGAGGGGACTGGAACGATGGGTTTAATTTAGTGGGCATAAATGGGTCGGGGGAAAGCGTGTGGCTGTCACAGTTTTTGTGTATGGTGCTGGAAAAAATGGCAAAAGTGGCGCAAAGTCGAGGGGACACGGAGCGCGTTGAGGTTTACACAAAGGAGATAGGAAGGCTGAAGAAGGCCATTGACGACCATGCCTGGGACGGGCAATGGTATATGCGTGCCTTTTACGACGACGGTAAACCCATGGGTTCAAGCGGCGCTCGGGAATGTGAAATAGATTTACTGCCGCAGGCCTTTTCTGTTCTGAGTAATATGCCGGACGATGAGAGAAAACAAACGGCGCTCAACAAAGTTTTAGAAAAGCTTGTGGATGAAGACAACCAAATTTTAAAACTGTTTTATCCTCCGTTTGACCAAGAGGGCAAGCAGGCGGGTTATGTAAACGCTTATCCCAGCGGCATAAGGGAAAACAGCGGGCAGTACACCCATGCGGCAGTCTGGTTTTGCATGGCACTTATAGAGAGCGGAAATGTTGATACGGGCTATAAAATTCTTAAAATGCTTAATCCGGCTCAAAAATACAAGGATATAAAACAAGCGATTAAGTATAAAACGGAACCGTATGCGCTTTCCGGCGACGTGTATTCAAAAGAGGGCATAAGCGGACGCGGAGGGTGGACCTTATATTCCGGAACAGCTGGCTGGTTTTATAGATGCATATATGAGAATCTGTTAGGGCTTTGGCAAGTTGAAAACAAACTTTATATAAAACCAAAGTTGCC
>JAIRUF010000114.1 GCA_031254555.1 Oscillospiraceae bacterium
ATAGCATAACGTCAAAAGGCAAGCCGATAAAGGCAAAAACAATAGGGCAGGAAAAATATATAGAGGCGATAAAAAACAATACGGTTGTGTTTGGCGTAGGTCCCGCAGGGACAGGAAAAACATATCTTGCCGTTGCCATGGCCGTCAGGGCTTTTAAGGCAAAGGAAATAGGCAGAATAATTTTAACGAGGCCGGCGGTGGAGGCAGGGGAAAGTTTAGGATTCCTCCCTGGTGATCTGCAGCAAAAGGTAGATCCTTATCTGCGTCCGTTATATGACGCCTTGTTTGACATGATGGGATCAGAAACCTTTCAAAGGCAGCTGGAAAGGGGCACTATTGAAGTGGCGCCGCTCGCTTATATGAGGGGGCGCACTTTGGATGAAAGCTTCATAATTTTAGATGAGGCGCAAAATACAACGCCTGAGCAGATGAAGATGTTTATGACCCGTCTGGGCTTTAATTCAAAGATAGTGGTAACGGGTGACATAACTCAGATAGACCTGCCTTCCGGCAAGCGTTCAGGGCTTAAGGATGTCATAAAAATTTTAAAAAATGTGAAGGATATTGAAACAATTTACCTCGACGACAGGGATGTTGTTCGCCATAGGCTTGTGCAGGAGATTGTAAAGGCATATGAGAAAAACGAAGAGAGGAAAAAGTAACATTTTATAGAATGGAAGGAATTGATAGTAGTGACAGACAAAGTAAAAGTTATTATTATTAACGATCAAAAAGATGTTAAAATACCAAAGGGCCTTAGAATGCTGATTAGAAGATGCTGCACCGCCACGTTAATGGTAGAGAACTTCAAGGGCTGTGTTGAAGTGAGCGTCAGGCTTGTTGACAATGATGAAATAAGACGGCTGAACAAGGAATACAGGAATATAGACAATGATACGGACGTGCTGTCCTTTCCTTTAGGCGCTGACGGAGTATACGACATAAACCACGAGACCGGCGACCAGATGCTTGGAGACATTGTGATATCTATGCCCAAGGCTGTTGAGCAGGCCCAAAGGTTCGGGCATGACCTTCAACGGGAGGTAGGGTATCTTACCGTGCATTCAATGCTGCATATGCTGGGGTACGATCATGAGTCTGGCGGGATAGCGCATTTATATATGCGTGAAAAAGAAGAACAGGTACTTACAAAGCTGGGACTTAAAAGAGATGGCAGTTATTATATGGAAAACCTTTAGGCAGAGATTACCGTGTTGTGCGTCTAATTGAAGACAACTATTTTAACAATATTATTAATTTTTAAGATAAGCGGCATCTTGGTGCCGTTTGCTGTTGGGGGAGAATTATGCAGCAGACTAAAACCGCATTCATTTCAATAGTGGGGCGACCGAATGTTGGTAAATCGTCCATACTTAATATTTTACTCGGGCAGAAGATAGCCATAGTATCAAATAAGCCGCAGACAACCAGAACAAGGATAATGGGGGTATTGACCATTGATGAAACGCAGCTTGTGTTTACGGACACGCCCGGATATCACAGAGCTAAAAACAAGCTGGGAGAAAGAATGGTAAAAGCGGTGGGAGAAAGTATCGCAGGCGTTGATGTGTGCCTGTTTGTTGCAGAGGGTCAAGGAGAGCTTAGGGACACCGAACTTGAGCTTATAGAAAGCTTTAAAAAAAATAATATTCCAGCTGTGCTTGCAATCAATAAGATAGATAAGATAAAAAATAAAGATCAGCTTGCGCTTCGAATCGCCGAGCTCTCAAAGCACTATGACTTTTTGGCGGTTGTGCCTGTAAGCGCTGTAAAAGGCGATGGTATGGATGTCCTAAAAGATGAACTCATAAAGATTGCGCAGCCGGGAGTTCACTACTTCCCTGATGATACACTGACAGACCAGCCGGAAAGGGTTTTAGCCGCAGAGATTATAAGGGAAAAGCTTTTAAGGCTGCTCCAAAAAGAAATTCCGCACGGAATAGCTGTGAGCATTGAAAAAATGCGCGAACGTGAAGACAGGGAAATACTGGACATTGAGGCGGTTATATACTGCGAAAAAGAAAGCCATAAAGGCATTATAATAGGCAAGGGCGGAACAATGCTTAAAAAAGTTTCAACATATGCAAGGCAGGATATGGAGGGATTTTTTGGTTGCCGCATAAATCTTCAGTGCTGGCTGAAGGTAAAAGAGGGATGGAGAAACAAAGAAGGACTTATCCATAATTTTGGGTTAGATTAAAAATTTACCTTTCATATTTACATGCTCCTGTGGGAAAGTAATATTACTGCTAATTAGGGGTGTGAACGTATGATAAACAATTTAAACGCGTGGGACAGTTTTGCCAAAAGCGGTAAAATTGACGATTATATAAGTTATAAAAATAGTGTTTCTCAAAGTACTGTTAAAAGTCAGGGAGAGGCTAAAAATGAACATAAAGACAGACGGGATAATACTAAAAGAGCTGAGTATAGGTGAGTGCGACCGTCTTGTGACGATACTTACAAAGGACTTCGGCATTGTCCGCGCTTTTGTAAGGGGCGCCCGCAATATAAAGAGTAGGCAGCTTAGTTCGACACAGTTACTGTGTTATTCTAATTTGACGCTTTACCGAGGCCGTGATAGTTATATTGTTGACAGCGCGGAGGCAATAGAGCTTTTTTATGATTTAAGATGCGACATACAGGATCTGTCGCTGTCGCTTTATCTTGCGGAAGTTTTATCGGAGCTTTCCCCAAAGGATGAGGACGCCTGCGAATATTTAAGCCTTATTTTAAATGCGCTGCATCTTTTGGCAAAGAAGAAAAGACCGGCCTTAATAATAAAATCAGCGGTGGAACTTAAAGTTCTGTCGCTTTGCGGATATATGCCGGACCTTACATCGTGCATAAACTGCGGTGAAATGGAAAGCTCAGTTATAACTTTTAGTTTTGTTGAGGGAACTTTTTTTTGCGACTCCTGTTCAGACGGCCGAGCGGGAGAGAAGATATCACCAGGTGTAGCAGCAAGCATGAGATACATATTATATTCGGAACTAAAAAAAATATTTGATTTTAACGTATCAGATTCCGCGCAGAGAGAACTGAGCGGAATCTGTGAGAAGTATTTAATCGAGCAGACGCAAAGGAATTACAAAACGCTGGATTTTTATCACAGCGTGGAAAATTAATGGAGAAAAACATGACTTATAAGCACTGCAAATCTTTAGAGCTTGATAAAGTTCTGAAGATGCTTTCGCATCACGCCTCCTGTGAGGACGCAAAGGAAATGGCTGTAAGTGTTGAGCCTCAAAAGAATCTTGACATGGTTCAGTCTCTTGTAAACCAGACAAATGACGCGCATATCATGCTGGCACGTTTTGGAGGCCCGTCTTTTGGCGGGCTTAAAAATGTAAACAACGCTCTGCAGCTTGCGTTTAGCGGAGCGGTTCTGTCTATGCGTGATCTGTTAAATGTTGCCTCAACCCTTAAAGCGGTAAGATCCCTTGTCTCTTACAGGGAAAAGTGCGCACAGGTGAACACCTGTCTTAACATATTGTTTGATTCAATGTCACCAAATAAGTATTTGGAGGACAAAATATATTCGGCTATCTTATCAGAAGATGAAATTGCGGATACGGCGTCGGACCAGCTTGAAGATATAAGGCGTAAGATGAGGGCGCAGGAGTCGAAAATCAGGGAACAGCTTGACCGTATAATAAGGTCATCCCACTATCAAAAAGCGTTGCAAGAACCTATAGTGACAATGAGAAACGGCAGGTTTGTAGTACCGGTCAAACAGGAAAACAGAGCTGATGTTCCCGGTCTTGTGCACGATACCTCAGCAAGCGGATCAACTGTTTTTATAGAGCCTATGGCTGTGGTCGATGCAAATAATGAGATAAAGGTTTTAAAAAGCAAAGAACGCGATGAAATAGAGCGTATACTTATAGATCTATCAGCACAGACAGGCTCATTTGCACAAGGCATAAAAAGCAGCTATGAGTGTGCCGTAGAGCTTGATTTAATATTTGCAAAGGCACATTTAGCGTACTCGATGAAGGCGTCTGTCCCTGTGCTTAACAATACAGGATCAGTAAACCTTAAATCCGCAAGGCATCCGCTCATAGACCAAAAGGCTGTAGTACCCACAGATATAAGGCTTGGGGAGGACTTTGACACCCTTGTGATAACTGGACCGAATACAGGGGGTAAAACAGTTGCCATAAAAACCATAGGCCTGCTTACTTTAATGGTGATGTGCGGTCTTATGATACCCGCGGCAGACGACAGCCATATAGCCGTTTTTGATAACATTTTTGCAGATATAGGAGACGAGCAGAGCATTGAGCAGTCACTTTCCACATTTTCATCACACATGAAAAATGTAATATCTATAATAGAAAAATCAGACGATAAAACACTTGTATTGATTGATGAGCTGGGAGCGGGCACAGACCCGGTTGAGGGAGCTGCAATTGCAATTGCTATTTTAGAGCGCCTGCATATTGCGGGTGCAAAGGTTGCCGCAACCACCCATTATGCGGAGCTTAAAGCATATGCAATTAAGACGCCCCGGGTAGAAAACGGATCGTGTGAGTTTGATGTCTCTACACTGCGGCCGACTTACAGACTGCTTATAGGGGTTCCAGGCCGATCCAATGCGTTTGCAATCTCAGAGAGACTGGGTATGGACACCCAGGTGGTAAACAGGGCAAGGGAACTTGTATCGACAGAGAACAGCCGTTTTGAAGATGTTGTTGAAAAGCTGGAGAGCAGCCGTACACAAATGGAAAAAGAGCATCAAAAGGCACAGGAACTAAGTATTGCAGCGCGAAAGGCTAGGCAGGAAGCGGAGCAGATAAAGATCGATGTTGATGAACTTAGGCAGAAGGAGATTAAAGAGGCACGGGAACAGGCCGCCAGAATTGTGGAAAAGGCAAGGCGCGAATCCGAGACCTTCATCGATGAGATAGAAAAGCTTAAAAAGGCGTCGAAAGATAACAGAGATATATCAAACCTTGCAGCGCAGGCCAAAGCTTTGGCAAAGCAGCACAACCGGGATATGGACAACATAATAAATCCTGTGGACAACATAAAAGAAGAAAATTATGAGCTTCCCCGAAACTTAGTCCTTGGCGACACTGTTTTGATTGCGGACATAGGCGAGAAAGCGCAGGTCATATCCCTGCCGGACAAAAAAAATATTGTTGAAGTTCAGGCAGGGCTTATAAAGACCAGGGTGCCGGTTTCCAACCTAAGGCTTATACAGTCAGCTAAAAAAAGCACACAGTCTAAAACGAGGACGATTAACTCCGACCTTGGCAGAGGGGATATGAAAATAAACACGACATGCGACATAAGAGGTATGGCTGCTGACGATGGTATATTGACGCTTGATAGGTTTATTGATACGCAGGTGAGAACCGGTCTTACAGAGTTTACAGTTATCCATGGAAAAGGAACAGGGGTGCTTAGAAAAGCTGTCGGGCAATATCTTAAAAAGCATCCAATGGTTAAAGAGCACAGGCTCGGAACGTTTGGAGAGGGAGAAGACGGTGTAACAATAGTGACATTAAAGTAAAGGAAAAGATTTATGATTAAAGATGAGCTGTTTAAAAAGGCGGAAGAGTTACTGGATAGATGCGACATAGTTCAGGCAGCGTCTGTAAATGAAGATGGGTTCCCAAGGATATGTGTATTGATAAAGCTAAAGTCAGAGGGGTTCCACACAGTTTACTTTTCAACGGGAACACACTCAAAAAAGACAAAACATTTCAGGCAAAACAGCAAGGCAGGACTCTCGTATTATGATCAAAATGACAGTGTAACTTTGGTCGGAAACGCTGAAATTATAGAAGATGATGACATTAAAAAGAGCCTGTGGCAGGACTTTATGATTAAACATTTTCCGGGCGGAACAGAAGATGAGGAATACTGTGTCATAAAATTTAAAGCCAAAGAGGCGACCATCTATATAGATGATGTCTTAAAAACATATAAACTTTAAAATTTTTTATCAAATATATTGTATACATAAAACAGGTTCTGCTCAAGTTGTAGCCTTTTAAGCTGGATCATGTCAAAATCGCAGGCAAAAAATATGTGAGTTACCCTTGACACATAATAATATTTCTAGTATAATACATCGTTGTAAAGAAAAAGCCTTTACAGTTAATTCGAGGGAGGCGAGAATGTGGCAAAAAATTTGGATGTTTCTGTATTGATTGACTATTATGGAGATATGCTTACAAATAAGCAGCGTGATTTTTTGATATACTACTACAATGATGATTTATCGCTTTCTGAAATAGCTGAAAATGAAGGCATAACCAGGCAAGGAGTGCGAGACGCCATTAAAAGGGCTGAAAAGCAGTTGTTTGAAATGGAGTCGAGGCTGGGGCTTGTAAAAAAATTTACAGATTTTCGAAACGGCATGAACGCGATACTTGAATATGCCAATAAAATAAATGAGTACAATATGAGGTACGGTCTCTCAAGGGAGATAAATGAAACCGTGGTTCAAATTAAGGCCATAGCTCAGGATCTGTGTGAATAATAAAAATAGTCGCCTGTTGCAAGGCGGTTTAAGGAATGATAACTTTGGCATTTGAAGGTCTTTCTGACAGACTGGAAGCCGCGTTTAAACGGCTTAGAAGCAAGGGTAAGCTTACGCAGGCCGATGTTAAAGAGGCAATGCGTGAGGTAAGGCTTGCGCTTTTAGAGGCTGATGTCAGTTATAAAGTTGCAAAGGATTTTACCAATAAGGTGACAGAGCGTGCAATTGGTTCGCAGGTTATGGAGAGTCTTACCCCCGCACAAATGGTGGTAAAAATCGTAAATGAAGAGCTCACACAGCTAATGGGCGGCACAAGAACAAGGCTTTCCAGCGCATCTTCTCCGCCAACGGTAGTTATGATGTGCGGGCTTCAGGGTTCAGGTAAAACAACGCACAGTGCTAAAATTGCACTTATGCTTAAAAATCAGGGCAACAGGCCGCTGATTGCCGCATGTGATATATACAGGCCCGCGGCCATAAAACAGCTCCAGATTGTCGGAGGTCAGGCGGGTGTTCCCGTTTTTGAAATGGGGCAGGAAAACCCTGTCATCATAGCCAAAGAGGCTGTAAAACTTGCAAAAGACCAGGGTTATGACTATGTCTTTTTAGACACGGCCGGCCGTCTTCATGTAGACGAAGAGCTGATGGATGAGCTCAAAAACATAAAGTCAGAGGTAAAGCCCCATGAGATACTTCTTGTAGTTGACGCTATGACAGGACAGGACGCGGTTAACGCGGCATCTTCATTTAATGAGGCGCTTGGCATTGACGGGCTGATCCTGACAAAGCTGGACGGCGACACAAGAGGCGGTGCGGCACTCTCGGCAAGGGCCGTTACCGGCAAGCCTATAAAGTTTGTGGGAACAGGCGAAAAGCTTGGAGACCTCGATGTGTTCCATCCGGAGAGAATGGCCGGCAGGATACTTGGAATGGGAGACGTGCTCTCGCTTATTGAAAAGGCGGAATCCACCATTGACGAGAAGCGTGCAATGGAGATGGAGGAGAAGCTGCGCAAAAACAAGTTTGATTTGAATGATCTTTTGGACAACTTTAAACAGATGAGAAAAATTGGCTCTATGCAGGAATTGCTTGCAATGATCCCCGGGCTTGGCAAACAGGCTAAAAATGTCAATGTAGATGAAAAAGAGTTTGACAAGATAGAGGCCATCATACTCTCCATGACAAAGAAGGAGAGGGCGAAACCGGATATTATAAACCCATCGCGCAAGAAGAGGATAGCGGCGGGGTGCGGGCAAAGGGTAGAGGATGTAAACAAGCTGCTTTCTCAGTACAAGCAGATGCAAAAGATGTTTAAACAGTTCAGCGGCAAGGGCAGCAAGAACCGCATGAGGAAGATGGGACTCGGCAATATGGATTTTAACAATGTGGATTTAAGCAAGTTTGGGATGTAAATTTGATCTTAAATTTTTTATAACGCGGCTAAAAACATCACTGCGGCTATTTTTAAGTGTAAAAGCTTAAGCGGCCTTTATTTAAGTAAAATGTATAAGCTTCGTTTAAATATTTTATTATGACAAAGACAAAACAATTATTTTGACATTATTGGAGGAATCAAAATGGCAGTAAAAATCAGGCTTCGGCGTATGGGAGCAAAAAAAGCGCCGTTCTACCGCATTGTGGTGGCGGACTCAAGATATCCTAGAGACGGAAGATTTATTGAGGAAATAGGATATTATAATCCCTTGGAGGATCCTGTGGTACTTAAAGTGGACAACGAAAAGGTTAAAAAATGGATTTCAAACGGAGCACAGCCGACAGATACAGTTAAAGCTCTACTTAAAAAAAGCGGAGCAATTCAATAATTCGGAGGACCTTAAATAATGAAGGATTTACTAATTTTCATTGCGCAGGGCCTCGTTGATGAACCGGGCTCTGTAACAGTTGATGTGGACGAACCTAATGAGATGGGGGTAACCGTATATCATCTGCATGTTGCGCCGGATGATATGGGAAGGGTTATCGGCAAGCAGGGGCGTATAGCAAAGGCGATACGCACTGTTTTGAGGGCAAGTGCAAACCGCAGTAATATGAAAGTAGCCGTTGAAATTGACTGATTGTGTGTCAGCGGCATTCGGTTAAACTAAGGGCGGGGATACCGCCCTTTTTTATAGCCATTCTGCCGATTGAAAGTCAGATAGAAAATAAAGCGTGAAGATGAGTCTTACTAAATTATCAGGTGTTGTTTCGGAGGAAGTATGATTTTGGATTTTCTTGAAATAGGGCAGATAGTGGGGACGCACGGTGTGCAAGGTGAGCTGCGTGTTAATCCGTGGTGTGACAGCCCGCAGTTTTTTAAAAATTTTAAAACTCTGTACTATGACGCAAAAGGTCAGGTAAGTATAGAGGTTTTATCGGCGCGCGTTCATGGAAACATCGTGCTTTTAAAACTTGAAGGTGTTGATACAGTTCAAAAAGCGTCGGCATTGAGGGAGAGAATTCTGTTTATCAAAAAATCTGACGCAAAACTGGCTCCGGACGACTTTTTTATACAGGAACTGATAGGATGCGCCGTAATAGATGCTGACTCAAAAAAAGAATACGGCGAGCTTTGCTATGTAAGCTATACGGGGGCCAATGATGTTTGGCACATAAAAAAAGATGACAGAGAATATTTAATCCCTGCCATTGCAGACGTTGTGATAAAAACCGATGTGGAGGCCGGAGTTATAGAAATCCGGCCGCTGAGAGGAATTTTTGACGATGAATATTGAAATACTAACATTGTTTCCCGCCCTTTGTGAATCGGTTTTAAATGAAAGTATAATTGGCAGGGCCAGAGAAAAAAATTTGTTTTCAGTGAATTGCCGAAATATAAGGGATTATACAACGGATAAACATAACAGAGTTGACGATTCACCTTATGGAGGCTCAGGCGGAATGATAATGCAGGCTTCCCCGATATATGACTGCTTTATGTCAATTGTTAAAGATTCGGGCATAAGACCGCATTTGATCTATATGTCTCCTGCGGGTAAGACGCTTACTCAGTCACGTGCAAAAGAGCTCTCAAAGCTGAATAATATAGCTGTTTTGTGCGGACACTATGAGGGCGTAGACGAAAGGGTGATAGAGGAGATCGTGGACGAAGAGATTTCCATAGGCGACTATGTTTTGACAGGAGGAGAACTTCCCGCGTTAGTTCTTATAGACGCAATTGTAAGAATGATTCCGGGTGTGCTGGCAAGCGATGAAGCGTATGAAAAAGAAAGCCACTATAACTCACTGCTTGAATATCCGCAGTATACCAGGCCGTTTTCATGGAGAGGAAAAGAAGTTCCGGCAGTTTTGCTTTCAGGGCATCACGCAAACATTGAAAAATGGCAGAGAGAAAAGTCTTTAGAGCGGACTTTAAAAAAAAGGCCGGATATGCTGGGGAAAGCGGATTTAACATTTAATGACAATTTATTTTTAAACTCGATGAAAAACAGAGATAAATAAATCGCTATAATGCGACAATAAATAGCAAAATATTACAATAAAAATTTAGAGATATGACAATAAATCTTTTAAAATATTGGTCAAAACTTACAAAATAAATTAATATCGTCGACATTGATTTTGGTATAGAATACGAATTATTTATAAAATTATGTTTGTCGTTGACGAGGACAAGTTTTGTGATTATAATGTTAGCAGGTGTAATAAAAACATTTTTGTGTGGTGGGAGGATAGGCTATGTATGTAAAAGATGTAAAAGTGCAGAATCAGGTCGGATTACATGCTCGTCCGGCTACGTTTTTTATACAGAAAGCAAATGAATACAAGTCGTCTATTTGGGTTGAAAAAGATGAGCGCAGGGTCAACGCAAAGAGCCTTTTAGGCGTACTTTCGCTTGGAATTATGGGCGGAACGGACATACGGATTATGGCTGGAGGGTCAGATGAAGAAGAAGCGGTTGAAGCTTTGATTACGCTGGTGGAATCCGGATTTGCAGAGTGATTATTGATTGATTGGGCACATCGCTTTAGCGGTGTGCCTTTTTTCATAAAGACGTATTGGGGGGTGCTGGTTTGAGCGATAAAATTGCGCAGCTCAGGAAAAAAGCCATGGGCCTGCCGCAAAGTCCCGGTGTTTATATAATGAAAAATGCGCAGGGGACAATTATATATATAGGAAAGGCCAAGTCGTTAAAAAATCGGGTAAGTCAGTACTTTGGATCACAGGACAGGCATGATATCAAAGTGTTAAAAATGGTTTCAAATGTCTATGATTTTGACTATATATTGACAGACTCAGAATTTGAGGCGCTTCTTCTTGAGTGCAGCTTGATAAAACAGCACCAGCCGAAATATAACATCCTCCTAAAAGATGACAAGGGATATCACTATATACGCATAAGCCGCGATGAGTGGAGGAGGATAACCGCCCAAAAGCAAAAGAGCGACGACGGTGCACAATATATAGGACCCTATACAAATGCTTTTACAGTAAAGGAAGCGCTTGACGAGGCCAGGAAAATATTTAAGCTAAGGGACTGTTCTCGGGAGTTTCCGCGTGACATAGGCAAAGGCAGGCCTTGTCTCAACTATTTTATATCTCAGTGCTCTGCGCCTTGCAGCGGGAAGATAAGTCATAAAGATTATGAGGAGTCGGTTGACGACGCAATAAGCTTCCTTAAGGGCGGGAGTGCAAAATCGGTGAAAGAGATGCAGGCCCGAATGAAGGAACTGTCGGATGATATGGAGTTTGAAAAAGCCGCAAAGTTAAGGGACCGTATAAAGGCTATCAATAAGATGAATCAAAAGCAAAAAGTAATATCCGGAGATTTTAAGGACAGAGACGTTTTCGCACTGTCCCAGAACAGCGATAACGCGTGTTTTGCGGTTCTAAGATTCAGCGACTTTAAACTTTTTGATTCTCAGGACTTTATTGTGGAGTCGTCGCAGGATGCTGCAAAACTTCGAACAGACCTTATAAAGCAGTACTATACATTGCACCAGGATATCCCTCCCAGAATAGATTTAGACGGAGATCTTGAGGATTTGGAACTGCTTCAGCAATGGCTTTCAAAAAAAGTAGGCAGAAAAGTAAGCATAGCAATACCGCAAAGGGGAGAGCAGCTAAGGCTGGTTGAGATGTGCAAAAAAAATGCACAGGAAAAATTACTGCAAAAAACGGGCAGGACCTTTAAAAATGACAGAGCCCTTTTAGAACTCTCTGAGCTTTTGGGGATCGGCCGAACGCCTGAATATATAGAATCGTATGACATATCGCACACAGCGGGCAGCTCTGCTGTTGCGGGAATGATTGTATTTAAAGACGGATCTCCGTTCAAGCAGGCCTATAAAAGATTTGAAATTAAAGACGCTAAAGGCGGAGACGACATAGCGTCGATGCGTGAAGTTCTAATTAGAAGGTTCAATGAATATAAGCTCAGTACTGACTCACAGAACGGATTTGGTAAGCTGCCTGATTTAATTTTGCTGGACGGCGGACGAAATCAGCTTAACGCGGCTCTGGATATTTTAAAACAATTTGAGCTTGACATCCCTGTGTTCGGGATGGTTAAAGACAGTAAGCACAAGACAAGGGCCATAACCGGAGACGGATATGAGATATCGATAACGTCTAAGCGTCAGGCATTTACCCTTGTCTCAAAAATACAGGAGGAAGTGCACCGCTTTGCCATAAAATATCACCATGTTAAGAACAGCGGCAAAATTAAAAACAGCACACTTACTAATATAAAAGGTATCGGGCAAAATAAAGCGAACTTGCTTATGAGTCATTTTAAAACCTTAAACGCTGTAAAACAGGCGGATGTTGATAAGCTCGGTTCAATAAAGGGAATAACGCAGCAAAACGCCAGGGACATATATGAATATTTCCATAATGTATAGCCGTACCTCTTGAGCACCGGTACATCTTTACAGCCTGTTTTCCGCCGATTAGCACTAACATTTAAAAATATTCCAGCAAATCTTGAGTATGTTTTCAAGCGGTATGGCTAGAATGACAAATTTACATATTATCAGATTAATGTTGACAGAATCATCTATATAATGAGATAATAACAAAGATAAATTATAGAGGAAGTTTTACAAATGAGAGTTATAACAGGTGCCGCTAAAGGCAGGAAGATATTAACCCTTGACGGTGAAGATGTGAGGCCAACCGGTGAGAGAGTGAAAGAGGCACTGTTTAGCATCATTCAGTTTGACTTGGAGGGCAGAAGCGTTTTAGACCTTTTTGCAGGCTCTGGCCAGCTTGGTATAGAGGCTTTGAGCAGAGGGGCAAAAAGCGCCGTGTTTGTGGATCAAAATAAAAAAGCGGTTGAGGCTATAAAAAATAATCTAACGTCAACTCAGCTTGAAAAAAATTCAATAGTAAAAAATATGGACAGTCTCTCTTTTTTGATGGCGACCAAAGATGTGTTTGACCTTGCCTTTTTGGATCCGCCTTTTAACACGGATTTACTGGCAAAAGCGCTTCCGCTTTTGTCTGAGAGAATGGCGGCCGGAAGTATAGCGGTATGCGAGCATCCAAAAGAGATGAGTCTGCCGGATAAAGCCGGGAATTTGAAATGCGACAAGGAATATATTTACGGCAGAACCAAGCTTACCATTTATAGATGGGAAGAGGTGTGATTATGAAAACTGCGGTGTATCCGGGCAGTTTTGACCCGATAACTTTAGGTCATCTTGACATAATCCAGCGCTGTGCAAATGTTTTTGACAAAGTGGTAGTTGTCATTACAAACAACTATTTAAAGTCCTCGTCGTATATATTTTCAGCGCAGGAAAGAGCTCAGCTTGTTAGAAAAAGCACAGGTCACATTGAAAATGTACGAGTTGAAATCTATGAGGGGTTGCTTGCTGATTATGTGAGGGACCAAAAGAT
>JAIRUF010000124.1 GCA_031254555.1 Oscillospiraceae bacterium
TAGTATTTTATTGTTTATTAAAATTTTAATTTTTTTGTTGTTATAGTATATGTTTTTTATTGTGTTTTTAAGTTTTTGGTTAAATGTTATATTGTTGTTTTTATTGTAAACCGTCAAAACATTAAGATTTGTGCTTCCGTATTGTGACATCAACACAGCATTATATCCGTTTTCGGCTTTACTGTATCTCATAACCGTACTTGTGCTGTAGCTTATATCTTTTTGCCTTTCCGTCTTATTTTTTATCACACTGCGCACATTATCTCCCATTGCGACTATTGTGGATTTCCCTATAAAATTCACATCAAACATGGATGTACCCTGATATTCAAACACGGCAAGAGCTTCCATGTAATCGAAAAAAAAAACATATACCTTGGACACAACCTCGCCCTGATTAGCTCCTACAACTACAACCGCGGCGCTTTTGCCGTCATCCGAGAGTGATACGTCCACTATACTTTCTGAATAGCACACCCACTGGAATATCACTTTTGAAAGATTGCCTGAGTACACTGTGAGAACGCTTGCGGCGTCATCTCCCAGCGTTGCAATCGCTATGTTGCCGGATTTTCCTGCATCACACGTAAGTATTTTATTTTTGGTCTCCCCCTCGCTTATAAGGCCGTTTTGACTTACAATCATATACCTGGTGCCGCCTCTGTCAAAAACTATTGCCCGACCATTTTTAACTGTCATTGAAGGGCTTGCATATGTATGCTGGATTTTAGCGATTTCTTTTGCTGTGGAATCGAGTAAAACTGTTGAATTGTTCGTCAGTAAAATCACATTAGAACTTATCATGTCCATACTTTTTACACTGCTGGAGCTTATCCTGTATGGGTATCCGTCTCCCGGACTGATATTGTTTATAAAGCCTCTTACCGAACCGGAGATCGACGAAAGAGTTCCCACCCCAAATGTCTCCGTGGCCAAAAACAGCATTAACAGTAATATAAAAATGAACAAAACGGTCCTTATCAGACTTGCCATTCTTTTTCTCTTTATCACTTGTTCCCTTGCATTGGCCTGCTGTGCGTCAACGCCCTGCCTTTGGTCTGTAGTTTTTCTTCCAAAAGGTTCCTGATCACCTTTTTGACCTTGACTGTTTTTATTGTTGTTTGACACTGCCTTCACTCCCGTAACTTACCTTGTTGAGATAAAGCCCGCACGCGGGAACAGTAAAGCCTGCTTTATCCCTGTCTTTTAACTTTAGTATCTTTCCTATACTGTCCTTTTCGATTTTCCCCTGAGCAATTTCAAGCAACGTTCCGCACATTATGCGAACCATATTGTATAAAAACCCGTTGGCCTCTACCTCAAAAATTATCATGTCACCATCTCTTTTTATCCCGCACGACATTACATTCTTCACGGTTTTATCAACACTGCCGCCGATGGCGCAAAACGAGGCGTAATCATGGCGCCCGATAAAAGACTGCGCCTGCTGCCAAAGCAGTTCTTCCGGCAGCTTATATTTGTAATGCATGGCATATCCCTGTAAAAACGGGTCCATTATTGGAGCGTTATATATTTTGTAGATATATTGTTTGCTCAGACAGTCATACCTTGCGTGAAAATTTATATCAGCTTGGTCACATTTTACTACGGCTATATCACCCGGCAAGTGCGTATTAAGCGCAGACGGCATATGATCACATGGAATGGAGCTGTCAGTTTTAACACTGCAGCAATACATGTTTGCATGTACCCCTGCGTCTGTACGGCTGCACCCTATGACATTATCTCTGTTATTTGTTGTTTTCTCTATTGCGTCCTGCAACACCTGCTGAACGGTAAGCGCGTTTTTTTGCACCTGCCATCCATGATAGTTTTTTCCGTCAAACCTAAGAGTCAGCAATAAATTCCTCATGATATAATCCTTAAATTACATGTGTATAACTATAGTTTAAAAATATTACCGCCCCTAATATCACGGCCATAAACGCCAAACCATAGATATCAATCAACCCAGTTTTCATCTGTTTCATCCTTGTCCTGCCCTCTCCGCCCTGATAGCAGCGGCATTCCATTGCAAACGCAAGCTCGTACGCCCGGCGAAAGGATGTTATAAACAGCGGTACAAATATCGGGATAAGAGCTTTGGCTCTCTGAACAAGGCTGCCGGTTTCAAGGTTTGCGCCCCTTGCCTTTTGCGCGTTTGTTATTTTGTCAAACTCCTCTATAAGCGTTGGTATAAACCGCAGCGCTATAGTCATCATCATAGCTACTGTGTGTACGCCGTTTTTCATGAACTTCAAAGGAGATAGCAGCCTCTCTATCCCGTCCGTTATCATTGTTGGCGATGTTGTATACGTAAGCAGTGAGCTTGCTATTATCAAGCTGATTATCCTTATTGCCATAAATATTGCTGTAAACACGCCGCCTGTGGTTACCACTATAAATTTGTACTCAAGCAGCACTTCACCCGTTGACATAAAAAATATATTTAAAAACGCTGTGAAGACTATTATAAACAACAGCGGCTTTATTCCCCTTAAAATAAGTTTTATTGATATCTTGGAACTTATAATTATGAGTATAAGTGAGAATAGCATAATGCCTAACGCAAAAAAGTTTTTGCACAAAAAGATCGTTATTATAAAGGTCATTGTAAGGATCAATTTCACCCTTGGATCCAGCCTGTGAACCATTGATTTCCCCGGAAAAAACTGACCTATTGTAATATCTTTTATCATGTGCCTTCCACCCCCTGCGTACATTTGCCGGCAAACAGTTTTGACAGTTCCACTTTACCTTGCTCTAATGTGTATATCTGCCCGCTTACATTTACGCCATGCTTTGCAAGACCCATAAACACACGGGTTATTGGAGGGACATCAAGCCCCATTTGAATTATCTCTTCACTTTTTGAAAATATTTCGTCCACCGTGCCGTACATCGCTACACTTGATTCGTTGAGTACCAAAACTTTGGTCGCCAACTTTGCTATGTCCTCCATGCTGTGAGACACTATAAGAACCGTGCTTTTTGTGCTGTCACGGTAGTTCTTTATCATGTTAAGGATTGTATCCCTGCCCTTGGGATCAAGTCCTGATGTGGGCTCGTCAAGTATTAAAACTTTTGGCTGCATTGCCATTACACCAGCTATTGCAGCCCTTCTCTTCTCCCCGCCCGACAGATCAAACGGAGACTTCGAGAGATGGGCTTCGCTAAGGCCCACATGACTTGCAGCGTCATGCACACGCCTATGGATCTCGCTGTAGTCAAGCCCCATATTTTTTGGGCCGAAAGCTATATCCTTATAAACTGTTTCCTCAAATAGCTGATACTCCGGGTACTGGAAACAAAGGCCAACTTTAAACCGAACGCTTTTGATCGTATCCTTATCCTCCCATATATCTTGACCGTCTATATACACCTTGCCGTAAGTCGGCTTTAACAGCCCATTCAAATGCTGTATGAGAGTGCTTTTACCTGAACCGGTGTGGCCGATTATCCCCACCAGTTCGCCTTGCTCTATCTCTATATTAACGTCCTTTATTGCAGCAATCTCAAAAGGGGTGCCGGTGCTGTAAAGGTATGTTAGGTTCTGCGTTTTTATAATTGACATTTAACCTTTTTGCACCTCCAATATACTGAGTATCATATCGACACATTCATCTGTACTCAAGATATTTTTAGATATCCCAAATCCCTCTTTTTCTATCCATTGCGACAGCTCCGTTACCTGCGGAACATCCAGCCCCGCCACCCTCAGGTCTCCTGTTTTTGAGAAAACTTCTTGCGGCGTTCCGTCCATTATAATTTCTGCATTGTCCATAACAATAACCCTGTTTGCACAAACTGCCTCGTCCATAAAATGAGTTATAAACACGACGGTTATACCAAGCTGCTCATTGAGCATTCTTATTGTTTTTAAAATATCTTTTCTGCCCCTTGGATCAAGCATAGCCGTGGCTTCATCCAAAACAATACATTCGGGCTGCATAGCTATTACACCCGCTATTGCAACCCTCTGCTTCTGCCCGCCGGACAGTTTATGCGGCTCGTGCTGCCTGTACTCATACATCTCCACAGCTTTTAAGGCGGCATCCACCCTTTCCCTTATTTCCCTGGGATCAACTCCTAAGTTTTCCGGACCAAATGCCACATCCTCTTCCACCACTGTGGCCACTATCTGATTGTCCGGATTTTGAAAAACCATACCCACAGTCTGTCTGATATCATATATACGAGATTCGTCGGCAGTGTCCATACCATTTACCAAAATCTGGCCGTCCTGCGGCAGAAGTATTGAGTTTGTAAGCTTTGCAAGTGTGGATTTCCCTGAGCCGTTATGTCCTAAAACAGCAACAAAATCTCCGCGCTTTATCTCAAGACTCACATTGTTTACCGCAAGATCTTTTGAATCTTCATATCTAAAATTTACGTTTTCAAATTTTATTATACTGTCCATTTGTCCATCCTTCATCATTTACTTTACCCAAACCGCAGACGCACCGCAAGGAAGGAGAAGACCGCTGCTTGTAACTTCAAGCCCGATTTCATCTGATATAACCTGTCCCTTATATTTACCCGGCAGCACCGTTCCCAATATATACTGCATAACCGCCGGTGAGAGTCCCGCCGTGTATGAGTTTACCAAAAACATAACTGGGTCGTCGCTTAAAACTTTTGCGCACAACTCCACAAACTGGTATATACGCTCCTCCAGCTTCCATACCTCGCCGCCGGGGCCGCGTCCATATGACGGGGGATCCATTATCACTATGTCATATTTATTGCCGCGCTTTATCTCCCTTTGCACAAACTTTACGCAGTCATCAACTATATAGCGGACATTCCCGTTTTCAACATGGCTTTGAGCCGCGTTTTCCTTTGCGTGCAAAACCATGCCTTTAGACGCGTCTACATGTACTACGCTTGCGTTTGAGGCAAGGCACGCCACTGTGGCGCCGCCCGTATACGCAAATAGATTGAGTACTTTTAAATCCCTACCGCTTTTTTTAATTGTTTCCCTTGCAAAATCCCAATTGACAGCCTGCTCAGGAAACAAACCCGTATGCTTGAAACCCATTGGCTTTATTTTAAAGCTCAAATCTTTGTATGACACCTTCCACTCCTTCGGAAAGCTGTTATAAATCTCCCAGCGCCCGCCTCCGGAACTTGACCTTTTATACCTGGCGTGCGCTTTGCCCCACAGCGGATGACTTTTGGGAGTTTGCCATATGGCCTGCGGATCAGGCCTTATCAGCACAACATCTCCCCAGCGCTCAAGACGCTCGCCGCTTGAGCAGTCAACTAACTCGTAATCTTTCCAGCCGCTTGATACCCGCATTTTATATTAACCTTTCCCTTACAAGTTCGGCAAGCTCTTTACCCAGTCTTTTTATCTGGACATTGTCCTTGCCCTCAAGCATCACTCTTACAAGCGGTTCTGTTCCCGATGCCCTCACAAGCACCCTTCCGTCGTCACCCAGTTCATCCTGAGATTCTTTTACCGCTTTTTTTATCTCTTTATCGTCCTCAAACCGCAATTTTCCAAAAGATGATACTTTGACATTATACATGACCTGCGGGAAAACATCCATAATCGACGCAAGCTCGCTTAATTTCTTGCCGGTCCTCTTCATGGTTTTCAGAATCTGCACAGCGGTAAGTTGCCCGTCCCCCGTGGTTGAATACTCTAAAAAAATCACATGTCCGGACTGCTCTCCCCCTATAACATATCCACCTTTTCTCATTTCCTCTAAAACATATCTGTCTCCAACCTTGGTTGTTTTACAGTTTATTTCATTCTCCTGCGCGAACTTAAAAAATCCCATATTACTCATAACGGTTACAACAGCCGTATTGTCTTTAAGCCTGCCTGTGTCCTTCATCTCTTTGGCGCAAATCGCTATTATTTTATCCCCATCCACAATTGCTCCCTTCTGATCTACGGCAATAAGCCTATCCGCATCTCCGTCAAAAGCAAAGCCCACGTCACATTTATTGTCTACAACAAATTTTTGTAAATTCTCCACATGCGTTGATCCGCACCTGTCATTTATGTTAAGTCCGCTTGGGGACGCGTTTGTCATAAGTACACCTACGCCAAGACCCTGGAACAAGTCCTTTGCCGTGGCACTGGCAGATCCGTTCGCACAGTCAAGCGCCACAGTGACCCCCTTAAAATCGCCGCCAGACGTTTTTATAATATGGTTTATATAGTCCGTGCACCCGCTTTTCGACCTGCTTATAACCCCTATATCCCCGCCTATTTTAACCGGAGGAGGAACGGCCTCATCTAAGATGATACACTCTATTTTTTCCTCTATCGTATCAGGAAGCTTATATCCGTCTGACTGAAATATTTTTATACCATTGTATTCGAACGGATTGTGAGATGCGGAAATCATCACCCCCGCGTCGTATCCGTATTCTTTTACAAGAAAGGCCACGGCAGGTGTTGGCACCACCCCTAAATGAAGAACGTCCGCACCAACTGAACACAGTCCTGCGGATATAGCGGACACAAGCATATCAGATGATATTCTTGTATCTGTCCCGATAAGCACTTTAGGCTTACCATTTTTGTTTTCGGCCAATATCATCGCGGATG
>JAIRUF010000169.1 GCA_031254555.1 Oscillospiraceae bacterium
GGAATGATTACAAGGCACACGAAGAATACGCGGCTTTTCGATGTATCTTGTCTGGCGGTGCGGCAACCGGATCCTTGTCTAACGGACTTTTGTGTCTTTAAAGCAGCACCGCGGACGAGAGCTTATTTCTTTTTCTATTGCTTACGGTATTACAAAGGTTTGCTATCCGGGTTGCGGTAATAAGCGATTTCATGATTTGCAAATACGCGTTTTTACCGCATAAAATATTGGAATGAGTGTATCATTGATAACAACAAAAAAATACCGGGAATAAGCCAGGTCGTTTACGATATAACATCAAAGCCGCAGGCTATCGTGGAATGGGAGTGAGTTTATACTATGACGAAATATATTTTTGTAACCGGAGGGGTGGTCTCCGGACTCGGAAAAGGCATTACCGCCGCTTCATTGGGACGGCTGCTCAAACAAAGAGGTTTAAAAGTTTCTGCGCAAAAGCTTGATCCGTATATGAACATTGATCCGGGGACCATGAGTCCTTTCCAGCACGGCGAGGTATTTGTCACCGATGACGGTGCGGAAACAGACCTAGACCTGGGTCACTATGAGCGTTTCATTGATGAAAACCTTACCAAGCACAGCAACCTCACATCGGGAAGGGTTTATTGGAGTGTGCTTGAACGTGAACGCGCAGGCGGATATCTGGGCGGCACGGTACAGGTTATACCGCATATAACGGAAGAGATAAAAAACTTTATATACGCAGCGGCGGATAACAGCTTCGCTGAGGTTCTGATTACCGAAATCGGAGGGACTACTGGAGATATTGAGAGCCAGCCGTTTTTAGAGGCGATACGACAGATTTCTCTGGACAAAGGAAGAGATAACTGTCTGTTCATCCATGTAACTCTTGTCCCTTATTTGAAGGGATCCTGTGAGCATAAATCCAAGCCTACGCAGCACTCAGTTAAGGAACTGCGGTCTATGGGTATCATACCAAATATCATTATTGCACGGGCGGATGAAATTCTGTCAGATGAGATCAAAGAAAAAATATCTCTCTTTTGCAACGTCAAGTTGGATTGCGTGATTGAAAACATCACCCTCCCATCCCTGTACGAAGCTCCTCTCATGCTCCACGAAAACGGCTTGGACAAAGTTGTTTGCCGGGAGCTGGGTCTTAATACGCTTGAACCGGACTTAACTGAATGGCGTGCGATGACAGCTAAAATTACCGCACAAAAGAAGGATGTCACGATTGCCGTGGTCGGCAAATATATCAAGCTTCACGATGCCTATCTGTCCATTATAGAAAGTCTAAACCATGCCGGATTTGAGACCGGCGCCAATGTGAATATATTGTGGATTGACAGTGAGGATGTGAGCTTATCCAATGCGAAAGATCTGTTGGGATCAACAGATGGCATTATCATTCCGGGCGGTTTTGGCAACAGAGGAATAGAGGGCAAAATTACCGCCTGCCGGTATGCGCGGGAAAACAATATTCCCTTTTTGGGCATTTGTCTTGGTATGCAGATTGCTGTCATTGAATTTGCACGAAACGTATGCGGTATCAGGGACGCTCATTCTGGAGAATTTGAGACTTCCTCGCCGCACCGCGTGATTGACATCATGCCCAACCAAATAGGGATGTTGGGCAGCGGCGGCACCATGCGTTTGGGTGCTTATCCCTGTAAAATATCGTCTTCTACAAGGCTTCATAAGTTATACAGGGAAAACGAAATCAGCGAACGGCACAGACATAGGTTCGAACTCAACAATGATTATCGTGGCACGCTTACTGATAATGGACTTGTTATTTGTGGTACTTCGCCGGACAACAGCCTTGTCGAAGCTGTGGAACTGTCAGATAAGCGCTTCTTTGTCGGTGTGCAGTTTCATCCAGAATTCAAGAGTCGGCCCAATAAACCGCACCAATTGTTTTTAGGACTTGTACGAGCGGCGATTGATATAAGGGAGGAATCTTTATGAGAAACTACGAACACGAGATAAAAAGCAGAGTGGCGTTTATTAAAGACTCAGTGAGGTCCGCCGGAGCTTCCGGTATTGTTTACGGCAACAGCGGCGGGAAAGATAGTGCTCTTGTGGGCATCCTTTGTAAAATGGCTTGTGCAGATACCGTGGGACTGATTATGCCCTGCGGATCAAAGAGAAACTATGAAATGGATAAAATAGATGCGGAAGCTATTGCGGAGCAATATCAAATTAGTGTCCGAGTTGTTGATTTGTCGAACGTAAGGGATGAGCTGATCCGGACTGTAAGCGAGATAGCGGAAATGAACGACAGAGCTCTTGTCAACATAGCGCCGCGGCTTAGAATGACCGCTTTGTATGCGGTTGCCGCAAATGAAAACCGACTTGTGGCAGGTACAGGAAACAGAAGTGAAGGATATATGGGATATTTTACGAAATGGGGAGACGGCGCACATGACTTTAATCCGATAGCCGATCTCACCGTCACTGAAATTTATGATTTTTTACGGTATCTCGGCGCCCCGGATTTTATCATACAAAAAGCGCCCTCCGCGGGACTGTTTGACGGTCAGACAGATGAAACTGAAATGGGAATCACATACCGAAGTATTGATGAATATCTGCTGACCGGCACAACTGCCGAGCACGATAAATCCATTATTGAAAAACACCATGTGGCAAGTGAGCATAAAAGAAATTTACCGATTTCATATGGGAACAAATAAATCATAGGATAAAAGATAAGCGGTTATGTAAATATACCATCAGTGCAAAATAAAAACGGGCAAAAGCCCGTGTGACAATAGCGGTATAAAAGGAACCCGCTTATATTATATATGTTGCCGGTGATCGCTTAATAATATTAAATCAGCGGTAACAGTAAAAACTTGGCATATTTTAAGCCAAGTTTTTACTTGTGATACCGTGAAACTTATTTTCCGTTTTAACATAACTTTTATTCGATAAAACCAACCGTGTTGTGTGATTACTTTTTTAAATCTTATGCATTTTTGTTGACTTACATTCACCCAATGACTATAATAAAGTTAAAGGTGAGGTGATGTTCTTTGCGCCAAATGAAGCTTTTAATGGTTGAAGATGAACTTAAAGATCGTCTTGATTTCAAAGAATACATAGCGACTTTAAATACAACTTTGGGTTATCAGGTTGATTTTTATATTGCACAAGGGGAATCTGACGGGATTTCACTTGTGCAAAAGTTTGATTTTGACGCGATAATCCTAGATTTGGAGCTGCATTCAAGCGACGGCGACGGCTTTGCTTTTCTTAAAAAACTCCAGCAATTAAACTTGACTGAAAAACCTTACATACTTGTATCTACAAACAATCGTTCAATGATAGTCAAGGAGAACGCTCGTAAGATGGGTGCCGATTATGTGTTTTGGAAGTTTAAATTGGACTATTCACCTAAACTGGTCATGGAACATTTATGCATCTATTTTGAACATAGAATAAATTCCGATAAAATAAGCGGGCCTACTTTAGTGGTAGAAAAACTGTCATTGGAGGATGATGTTAAATTACAGGTGTCAAAAATAGGTATCAATGATGATATGATTGGTAAAAAGTACGTTATTGAGTCCATTGTAATAGTTGCAAAATCAAACGATTCCGATATAAATTTGCACAAGGATGTTTTTCCATTAATAGCAAAGAAGTACAATAAGTCTATTGGAAGTGTGAATCGTGCCATTGAATCAGCCATCAACAAGGCTTGGTGTATTACGGACGACTCTATATTGTCAGAACTTTATCCCGCTGTTGTCAGTGGATCTAAGGGCGCTCCGACCAATAAGGAATTTATTTTTTATTATGCAAACAAAATCAAAGATGAGTACAAGGGATGATGGTTGGTTTAATAAAATCTTTTTATAGGACAAGAATAACAGGTCAATGTAATATAATCGCGATTAAAAATATAGCAAAGACGACCATGCAATGAGTGAATTAAGTTCATAAAACTGCATGGCCATTATTAGTCAAAACCATGCGCTTATTAGTGATGTGTAAGCACGGTAAAACATAAATATATAGTGCGAACAAAAAATATCATATTCTGCATTTTAGCATAAAAAATCATGCTTAGTACAAAATCAAACTAAGCATGGGAAGTATTTAAGATTAATAAAAGAATTATGGTAGTTTTCTTAAGTGTTAAGAAATTAGATTACCAACCGTATAAAATAGGTGTAAGGCATTACTATTATTAAGTTTCGCCTTACACCGATTTGACAGAGTAAAACCTATGCTTGTCTGCGCATAAATGAAAAACATAGAGATTTTTTCCGTCAATTTTTTATACGGTGATGAAGTGGTGAAGCGGATATCAATGAATATCAGAACAAAATATGTAGTAAGCAAAAATAGCAAACGAAAATTATGAATACCAAGTCTTTTTACATGAATCGATCTGTTACAACAATAATAACAAAAAAATCATAGAAGAAAATTCTTATAAAGTAGTTCGATAATGTATAATATTGTATATGGCAAAAAGCACAGTGAATGTAATTCATATATTTTATTACATTGGAAAGTATTACGCATGATGTGAAAATACTCACATCATGCGTAATAAAAAGTCATATATAGAGTGAAGTGATGAGTTAATTATAAATCGCTCACGCGATAAAATATACTATATTTTTAAAGAATTTTATCATATTGTTTTCCTTTAATCTTTTTGACAATACTTAGAATATCATAAAGAAGGTGTGGGAAACATCAAAAACCATATTGTAAGTTTATATAATTATGTAGATTAGATTAACAAAAGTGTTGGTAAAGATAATTCATATTACATATTTAAGGGCAAAAATCCAAAAATTTTATATCATTAAATGATCTCCGTAATCAAATAATAACTTTGTATATTATTTAATGCATTGGAGTTATAAAGATGAAAAATCATATCAGAAAAGTTTTTGCGGCAAGCGTTGTTGTCATAATGCTTACAGTATCCACGGCTCTCGCTGCTACAGACACTTATATAGTTCAAAAAGGCGACAGCCTTTGGAAAATAGCCGTTAAATATCAGGTGGGGCTGTCAGAGATAAAAAGCTCTAACCCTCAATTTAAAAATCCAGACTTGATTTATCCAGGAGATAAAGTTTATGTGCCTTTGCCGGATGCGCAGGTGGCAAGTATTGAGACGCAGGTTTTTAACCTTGTCAACAAGGAGCGCAGGGCGGCTGGATTGAATGAGCTTAAATATAACTGGCAGGTTGCAAGGGTCGCGCGTTTTAAGTCAGAAGATATGCGTGACAACAAATATTTTAGCCATGAATCGCCTGTTTATGGAACGCCGTTTAACATGCTAAAAAGCTTTAATATAAGCTATAGGGCAGCCGGGGAGAATATAGCCAAGGGTCAAAAAACGGCACAGGCCGTAATGGACGCATGGATGGGCTCACCGGGCCACAGGACAAATATCTTAAACGCGAATTTTACTGAAATAGGCGTTGGATATGTTGAGGGAACCGGAGGTCCGTATTGGACACAGATTTTTATAAAGCCGTAACACATCGTCTCCCGGCTTTATATTATAAAAGATAAGGTACCGCAAGCACAAAGCTTATGGTACCTTTATATTTTATCAAATCTATTATCTGTTTTTT
>JAIRUF010000173.1 GCA_031254555.1 Oscillospiraceae bacterium
TATCTATAAGTGATGAGTGGATCTTTGTCCCTGCTATAAAAAGCAGCGTAACTAAAAGAATCGAGCAAAGTAAAATAAGGATTTTACCCCTTGAGAATTTTATTGTCAAAATATCACCCCCAATTTATAAATATGGATATTACATATAAAAATATACTTAAATTTTCGTACAATATGTTTTGAGGAAGAAAAAGTGGAAAATTAATTTCGGCAAATAAAAAAACTCTCATGTTTCATGAGAGTTTTTTGTTTGAGTATATTAAAGTGTTCCGGTAAAAACAGATTCATTGTCTGACGCGTTAAAAGCGGTAACAGATACTATTCTGTCAGCGGAGAACCTAATTTCAAGCTTGTATGATGAAAGTTTGGAAGTGGCGTCTATAAAACTCTCATTTTTCCTAAGGTTTGAAAGAGCATTTGAGATTATAAGGTTTACGTTAATTTCCCCGACTGTAACGGAACCCACATCTTCAGGTGTGCCCTTTTGCTCACGTGAGGCGGTGATTTTATTTTCAGAGACGTCAACGGTATAAGTGAGCTTGCTTGCCTTTTCATCGTTGCCCGTATAATACACAAAGTAAGCTGTTCCTGAATTTAAATCCGTATTCACAAGATCTATCGAGACCTCGGCAAGCTCATACGAGCTGTCTTTATCTTTTGCATTCATGTCGATTTGCGCCTTGATTGAATCTATAGATTCGAAATTGCCTTCGAGAATTATATTTTCGTTTCGGGTCTTATCACTTTTGCTGCCGTATTGCGAATAAAAGTCACAACCCACTAAAGCTGCAAACATAATAAACGACAGTGTCAAAGCTATTATTTTTTTCATATTAAGACGACCTTTCATACTTTTCATACTTTAATTGATAGTTTGATTTAAGAAATTGTATCATAATAAAACAAGGAAAAAATATATTATATTTTAATAATATTTTAACTATTTAAAAACAAGTTAAATTTATTTTAACATTCAAAGTCTGCCGGTGCAGACTGAAAATACTGTGGCTGCCGAGCTTAGATACAAAAGAGAATCTTTATTTTTCCAAAGCCCTTTTTCCGCGGGCGCTTGTGTTTTTTATACTACTTAAAACTATTTAATATTGTCATATAAAAGCCCCTTGCCTACAAAATTTTTAAAATACACAATTATTATAACCATTTTTTACTAATGAATTAAATAAAATATACACCGTATTTTTAACAGACAAAGAGGCAAATTTAATTTTTTAGCCAAAGAATGTTTTAGTTCAATTTCAGCATGTCTTTGAATATATATTTAATTAAAGGGGGAGATTTATTATGAACTGTTGTTTTACTGATTTAAGGAATAAAGAAGTAATCAATAAACTGGACGGAAGCAGACTCGGATGTGTATGCGACGTGGAGTTCGACACGCTAAGCGGCCAGGTTGGCGTTCTGGTGATCTTTGGCCGCAGCAAGCTCTTTGGCACAGCGTCTGAGGATGTAAGAGTGGCGTGGTCAGACATAGAGGTTATCGGAGAGGATACAATTCTTGTGTCCTATACGGCTCCTCAAACTTATAACAGAGCCAAGAAGAAAAGCAGCGTAGAGGCGTTTTTTAAATAAGGACTTGTTGACTTTTAAATATAAATAATGTATCATTAATCTCAAATTTAATGCATAAAAGCTTTAAAGCATTAAAATTTATTGGGAGTTGATGTGTTTGGGCAACATTGCGGTATGGGTTACTATAGCTGTTTACATAGGTATGATGATAGCGGTTGGCATAATTACCGGAAGACAATCTAAAAGTATTGCCGATTTCACGGTAGGCGGGAGAAACGCGGGCGCGTGGATTTCTGCCCTATCTTATGGAACGGCATATTTTTCTGCGGTAATGTTTGTGGGATATGCCGGGGGAACGGGACTGAACTTTGGGCTGTGGGGCATATTGGCGGGAATAGGAAATGCGGTTTTTGGATCTTATCTCGCGTGGAAAGTGCTTGCAAAAAGGACAAGGCAGGTGTCCGCAAGGCTCAAAATCAAAACAATGCCGCAGCTTTTAGAATCAAGATATAACAGTTCGGCTATGAAGATTTTTTCATCCGTAGTGATATTCATATTTCTTATACCATATTCGGCGTCCGTGTATAAGGGGCTTGCCAGTGTAGCCGAAGTTCTGCTGGGAATCGACGTTACAGTTTGCATGATAATTATTGCGTTAATGTCAATGGTTCTGCTTTTGTTCGGCGGATACTTTGTTCAGGCCAGAGCAGATTTTTTACAGGGCATAGTTATGATGCTGGGGGTTGCTCTTCTTATAATAGTGGTGTTAAGGTCCAGCGTCGTAGGCGGAGTACAGGGAATTGTAGACTATGCGCGGACAAGTGCGGGACTGCCTAAACTTGCGGCAGGGCAGTGGGTGTCTCTTTTGGCGACAGTGCTTATGACAAGCTTTGGCACATGGGGTCTTCCTCAGATGGTTCAAAAGTATTTTGGAATAAAAGACGACTCACAGGTCCAAAAGGGAATTGTCATATCAACATTTTTCGGATTTTTAATTGCTGGCGGCGGATATTTTATTGGTTCACTGTGCCACATGTTTTTCACCGCAGGAGTCGATATGCCGGCCCAGGACTATATAGTTCCCATGATGCTGAAAGCTGCCAGTATACCAAACGTATTATTGGGAGTGGTAATAGTTCTTCTTATCTCAGCGTCGGTGTCAACACTGTGCTCGATCACACTGACGGCAAGCTCCACCTTTACAATAGATTTGCTCAAAGTAAGGCTTAAAGAAAAGCTCAGCGATAAAAATGCGTCGGCAGTTATAAAGGTTCTGTGTGTGCTGTTTGTCATATTGTCATACGTGGTG
>JAIRUF010000001.1 GCA_031254555.1 Oscillospiraceae bacterium
AAAATACTCAGCTTCTCTGTCTCAGGCGGAGTGCGACCTTATTATTGCAGTGGGGGTACGTTTCAGCGACCGCGCCACGGGCAATATCCATGAATACTCAAAAAACCGCAAAATTATTCACATAGATATAGACATGTCTGAGATGGGGAAAAACGTAACTGATCACATAGGACTGTGCGGAGATGTCAAAGAGGTGTTGACAATCCTGCTAAAGAGTATACCTCCATTTAAAAATGCGCAGTGGCTTGAAAGTATAAAAGAAAATAAAAAGAAAGATCCGCCGATATTAACTGGCACGTTTAATCCTAGAAACATCATTGAGCTTGTAAACTCAAAGTTTGACGATAACACAGTTGTCACGACTGATGTTGGTCAGCACCAGATTTGGGTAACACAATACTATAAATTTGAAAAGCCGCGAACCCTTCTAACCTCAGGAGGCCTTGGAACTATGGGCTACGGTTTTGGCGCTGCTATCGGTGCCTGTATGGCCAAGAACAGGGCACGGACTATTTTCTTTACCAGCGACGGAAGTTTCGGAATGAACTTAATTGAGCTTGCAACCGCTGTTTCTCAAAAACTTCCTATCGTTATAATAATACTTAATAACGGAGTTCTTGGAATGGTTAAGCAGTGGCAGGATATGTTTTATGATAATCGCTATTCACAGACCGTGCTTAAACGGCAAACAAACTTTCCTATGCTGGCACAGTCATTTGGAGCCGACGGTTTTTCAGCGGACTCCTTAGACGAGCTTGAGCTTATTTTAAAAAGCAAACTCAAAGACGATGTTCCATGCTTAATTGAATGTAAGATAGATATGGACGAAAAGGTGTTGCCTATGATTCCGCCCGGAACATCTATCAAAAATATAGTTTTAAAGTGAGGTGCCATGCAATGGTTGAAAAGTTTACAATAGGCATTATAGTATCAAACCACTTTGGCGTACTCAACAGGGTGGCGGGCCTTTATGCGAAAAGAGGGTACAATATTGACAGCTTGGCGGTCGGAGAAACTCAGGACTCAATGTTCTCAAGGATGACAATTGTTTCAACGGGCGACAAATATATGAAAGAACAAGTTGTAAGGCAGCTTGCAAAGCTGTATGACGTCAAAATGGCGGTGGTGCTGGACCGAAAAAATTCAGTAAGCGTTGAGCACATGTTAATTAAGATAAAAACCAACGGCGACAAGGCCACGATAAGCCGGATCATCAATGATTACAGCGGCAAGGTTATGGACTTTTCAGACAATTTTATCACCGCTGAAATTACGGGAAGCTCTGAGAAAATAGAAGAATTTATAGGTAAGGTAACTCCGTATAAAATTCTTGAGGTATGCCGTTCGGGTCCCATATCAATGGCTCACGGCATGGAAGATATATTGGGACTGGGGGTAACGGAAGACTGATTAATGTATGTATAGCGAGAATTTTTGACACAGCACTGACGGATAATCCTCCTTTTAAAACCAGGTTTGGATTATACACGAAGGATTTAATTATTAAAAATTTTTAAAATAACAGTAAAGGGGTTTTATTTTATGACAAACATGTATTACGAAAAAGATTGCAATTTATCTATTTTGAAGGATAAAACGGTCGCTATAATAGGATATGGCAGTCAAGGTCACGCCCATGCGCAGAATCTCCGTGACAGCGGTGTGAGTGTTGTTATCGGTCTGTATGATGGTTCAAAAAGCGCCGTGCAGGCAAAAAGCGACGGATTTGAGGTTGTGAGTGCATCCGAGGCCGCCCAAAAGGCCGACTTGATTATGATGCTCGTAAACGACGAAAAAATGCCCAAAATCTATGAGAGCAGTATTGCCCCCAACCTCTCTCCCGGTATGACGCTTTGTTTTGCCCATGGGTTTAATATACACTTTCATCAGATAACCCCTCCGTTGAACATAAACGTAATTATGATAGCTCCCAAAGGGCCGGGACACACTGTTAGAAGTCAGTTTGAGCAGGGCTATGGCGTTCCATGCCTTATAGCGGTTCAAAACGATGAATCAGGCAATGCTAAGGATATTGCCTTGGCCTATGCCATGGGCATAGGCGGGGCGAGGGCCGGCGTGCTTCAAACCACTTTTAAAGAGGAGACGGAAACTGATCTGTTCGGTGAGCAGGCAGTCCTTTGCGGAGGCGTCACCGCTCTTATGAAAGCCGGCTTTGAAACTCTTGTCGAGGCGGGATATCAGCCGGAAAGCGCATATTTTGAATGTGTTCATGAAATGAAACTCATCATAGACCTTGTTGTAAAAGGCGGGCTTTCAATGATGCGCTACTCCATTAGCGACACAGCTGAGTACGGCGATTACTCTGTGGGTAACCGCATTATTACGCAAGAGACTAAAAATGAGATGAAAAAAGTATTGACAGAAATCCAAAACGGGGAATTCGCGAGAGACTGGATAAATGAAAATCTGGCCGGCCGCCCTTCCTTCCTTGCAAAGAGAAATATAGAATCCGAGCATTTGGTTGAAAAAGTAGGCGCGCAGCTTCGTGCTAAAATGAGCTGGCAGGCTGACAAATAAGTAAGGATGTGTGTACTTTGAACAGCGATAAGATGAAAAGCGGCGCACACAATGCGCCCAAGCGCTCATTGATAAAATCCATGGGATATACCGATGAACAGATAAGACGTCCGCTTGTCGGAATAGTTAATTCCTTCAACGAGATCGTCCCCGGCCATATACATCTTAAGACAATTTCAAGGGCAGTTAAGGACGGTGTTTTGCAAAACGGCGGTACCCCAATGGAGTTTAACACCATCGGGGTGTGCGACGGGCTTGCCATGGGCCATGACGGTATGAGGTATTCCCTGTCCTCCCGAGAGCTTATAGCCGACACCATTGAGTGCATGGTAAGGGCTCACTGCTTTGACGCCCTCGTGTTTATACCCAACTGCGATAAAATAGTCCCCGCAATGCTTATGGCCGCCTCCCGTCTCGATTTGCCATCTATCTTCATATCCGGCGGGCCAATGCTCTCCATTGACGGAATGGACCTCAACAGCGTTTTTGAGGCTGTCGGCGCATTTAAAATAAACAAAATAGATGAGCTGGAACTTAACAGTATTGAAGAGTCGGCATGTCCGGGCTGCGGATCTTGTTCCGGCATGTTCACCGCAAACTCTATGAACTGCCTTTGCGAGGCTCTTGGAATGGCATTGCCAGGCAACGGTACTATCCCTGCAGTTTACAGA
>JAIRUF010000041.1 GCA_031254555.1 Oscillospiraceae bacterium
CCATAAACTTTGCCGTTTTCCTTGTATAACGGAATTTCCGGTATGTGCTGCGCAACAGTTTCAACGCTTACATTGACCCCATAATACCTCAAAAGCACGGTTGCAGAAACCACTTCACATCCGGTTGGAAACCCTGCCGCCTTTTGATTGATATAAGGAACCTTTAAAGATATGGAATCTACCGGAGCAGGCGGGGCCTTCGCCGCCTTAGGCGGTTTAGCAATTGGCTTTTCAACCGGTTTTGCCGGAGGCTTTGTGATTTTGAGTGCGGTGGTATCTGCGGAGGTTTGTGTTGCCGTATCCTCTGTGGTGGCAGTCGTCTCCTGCTCAGTAGTTGTAGTCACTGAAACTTTTGGAGACGTTATTATTCCTTCGCTTTTTTCACCTTGATGGTAGTCGTATCCGTTAAAACTGAATACAAAAAAACCCGCAACCAACATAGTGAGCATTAAAATATATTTTTCATGATCCCACCCTCTTAACTTCTATAGAAAAGACACAAGATACACGCTTATATTATGTATTAATCATACCATATTATATTCTATCATACAAGAATACTCCTCCAAAAATTAAGTAAATATGTCGAAAACAATCACGGTCACGACTTCTTTTTCGTTTGTTATTTACCATTCGTTTATCCTAAAATTGCAGGAGCCTTCTAATGATTCAAGCTATTTTGACTTTGCCTGTCTAAAATATTTAATATCTTGCTTTTATTACAGGTTTATTATATAATTTATAAAGCTTAAAATTATCGGGGTGTGGCGAAGTTTGGTATCGCGCTTGGTTCGGGACCAAGAGGCCTCGGGTTCGAATCCCGACACTCCGACCAGTCGGAGTGTCCTTATAGTATCTGAGATACTGTTAGGGCACTCTGATTTTTTATGCCGTTGTTGGTGAATACGCCACATAAACGCCCTTTCGGGTATTCATGTTGACCTCGCAATTTGGGATTGCCAATTGTTCCGGGATTGAGATTGAGCCTAAACCATGATAGTGGATTCGCAACCGTTGCTGCCACACGCCGTCAATCTTCTCCGCTTGAAAAACCTCAATCTTTTCAATCAATTCGTTCAACATATACTGTGTCAACTTCTTTGTCCTGCCGTACTTGCGTAAAGCAGTTATAAAGCTTTCGGCGGTGTAGGATTGCACACTCTGCGTATCCAATTCAGCGCGTAATTCTTTGATCTTTTCGGCGATGGTCCGCTGTTCATCCGTGTACTGGCGGGACATCCGCCCGAACCGTTCATCGTCTATTTTCCCCTTTGAGTTATCTTCATACATCAAGGAGAATAACTTATCGAGTTCCCGGTCACGGGCTTCCAGTGTTCGCAATTCCTTTTGCATTTGCTGGCGGTTCTGCTCAACTGTCTGTTGTGCCGACCCGATGGCCGCACGTATGAAATCTTCGCTATGCTTCGTCACATATTTCATGAGCCGCCGGATTTCGCCGAGCACGACCTGTTCAAGGAAGTCAACCCGTATGTAATGAGTGGTTTCACAGGTACCGCGGCTATTGCCTTTGTAATTGCGGCAGTTGAAATAGGTGATATCAGCGTTTCCCGAGTTGATATGGAAATTGAGTGTATGACCACAGTCTGCACATACGAGGAGACCCGAAAAGATATTTTTCACACCGTCCCGTGAGACCTTTTTGCGCGTTCTCAGTTCCCGTTTGGCCTGCACCCGTTCCCAATCTGCCCGGCTTATGATCGCCTCGTGAACATCCTTAAATATCGCCATGTTTTCCTCGCTATTGGGAATACGTTTTTTGAGTTTGTAGGATTTTGAATAGGTCTTGAAATTGATAACATCGCCGCAGTATTCCTGTAAACTCAGTATTTTGGTGACTGTGGAATGTACCCAGCGGTTTGTGCGCTCCGTATTTTTGAGCCCGCCTCGCGGTAATCCCTGACTGTACCAATAATTCATAGGCGTCAGAACGTTTTCCCTGTCCAATTCAGCGGCGATCTGTTCTGTACCGAATCCCTCAAGCGTCATTCGGTAAATCCGGCGCACGATAGCGGCAGGTTCATCGTCCACAATCCAGCGTTTGGAATTATCCGGATCTTTTTTATATCCGTATGGCGGCGGCGATAACGGTTCTCCGGCGTTGCCTTTAACAACATTCGTGAGCCTACGCTTTTTACTGATATCACGGCAATACCATTCGGACATTAGATTGCGAAACGGGGTAAATTCGTCTTCCCCTTCGGCTGTGTCAAGATTTTCTGAGATAGAGATCAGCCTGATGTTGTGCTCCGGGAAAAATTCTTCAATCAGCGTGTCGGCGAAGATGTGGTCGCGGGCAAAGCGGGACAGGTCTTTCACCATGACAGCGCCTATGTAGCCCTTCTCCAGTTCTGCGAGCATCCGGTTAAATTCCTTGCGGTCACGATTATTCCCGGATATTCCGTCGTCAACGAAATATAAAAGATTCGTGAATCCCATCTTTTTGGCGACGCTGGTCAACAGCTTTTTTTGATTGACGATGCTGTTGCTTTCGTCCCCGATCTTGTCCTCACGGCTGATGTGGGGGTACAACGCGATAGTCTTATCGCGGTTTGTTTGATTATTTGGCTGTTTCAAAATAGCCTCCTTTCTCGACAGCCAAACAAGCAGTATTTACAACTGCATTATACCACGTTTGGCTGTCAATGTCCAATCTGTACACAGCTAAAATTTACTGATAATTTTCTTTGTCAAGAATGAGTTTCAACAGAATTTCGCCAAAAGTTTCGTGAGCATTTTCCTTAAAAACCGGCTCAACAATGAATTTTCTGCCGTCCAAGGTATAAGTGGTCGGCTTGGACAGTTCCTTTTGTTCGGAACGGTCAGTGGTGGTTTTGCTTTGCATAGAAAGCCTTTCCGACACTCTGTAAGGCTCTCATAAATTTGTTTCTGTGGTTTATTAAAATAGAATTGCACATGCTGCGGTGTGGTCTGCGTTTGTTTGTGCCCGTAAAATTTATTTCAACAATAAATGCTGATACTATAGTAATGACTGAAAAGGTGTCCGTCCAAGAAGCATATCTGGTCAGTGCATATTTTTGACGTAACTCTTGATCCCTTGCGGGCCACGGTTATAGCCATGCCCTAAAACCGCATTTGTTTTGGCTATGGTTTGCTTTTTTTCGCACCTCTCGCGGATAATATCGTAATACCTCTGGGCGAAAGTCTTCCGCAGACCATGCAGGGCGTTGTAAAGATATGTATCGCCATGCCGTTCCCTTAACGCTTCAGAGAAGGCGTCTTCGACCGTTTCCGGCAGCATTTTAATATCATCAGGCTTGGATTTTGTGGGTTTTTTAGCAACGACATAATCATCTGGGTTCTTCTCTGCGACAGCGGATTTGAGCATATCCTGATTCGCCTTATCAAGGATAGGAATATTCCTCGGTC
>JAIRUF010000061.1 GCA_031254555.1 Oscillospiraceae bacterium
GTAAAGGTTTGGCGGCTCAGTGAAAAGATTACCATGGGTGTCCGGTGTGTTATACCCTGAAAGTCATTATGTAGTGTAAATAACCATTGAGGGAGATAGCAATTTTATGGCTGTTTTAAAGCGTTTGCTGAGTATGTTGATCGTAGCTGTACTCATATTGTCACTTGCGTCATGCGGCACATCTTATAACACTTATTCCTATAAGTCAGACGGCTCTGATATTATAAATCCAAAAAACAGCAGCGATAAATACCGCATGATAAATGCTGACAGTTTGGAGCTTGTAACAAAATCAGGATTTGTCGAGCTTTATTTGGACAAGGTATCTGGCGGAATAGCCGTTAAAGATACGTCTGTGAGTGAGTTTTGGTACTCGCTTCCCGATCAACCGGGAGTAAAGGGTGCCTGTGTGCTCGGATTAGAGGTATCAAAAGACGGGAAATTATACAGGCTTAATTCACAGGATAACAGCGCGGCGTTCAAAGCGTTTAAGTATGAAAAACAAAGCAAGGGTGTAACTGTAAAATATAATATTTCCGACAGTAAAGATAAGCCCCAAATATCGGTGCCCATAGCTGTGACATACACGCTGCAAGACGGCAGTTTAAGCGTTGATATAAGTTGTAAAGATTTAAATAAGAATGAATCTGCAAAGGTAGAATCGATCGAGCTGCTAAAGTATTTTGGAGCGACAAAGGAAGCGGATGAAAAGGATTTTCTTCTTGTGCCGGACGGCGGCGGAGCCCTGATACATACAGGGAAAGAGACAAATAAATCAAAAACATATAACTTTAGAGTGTACGGAAGTGATCCGTCGCTCGGAAATCAGGATGTAAAACCGGCCATTGCGCCGCTGTTTGGAAATAAAAAGGGCAGCTTGGCATACGGCGCTATAATAATGTCAGGAGACAGCCTTGCGACAATAAGCGCTACAAAAGCTTCAAAAAATCAATATAACACCATTGGAGCAAAATTTGATATAATTCCTGCAAAGGAAAGTGTAAGTGACGGGACGGTTTCCAAAACGGTTTCATCTGAGAGTTACACGGGCGATATAACTGTTTACTACAGGTTTTTATCCTCAGCTAACGCAACCTATTCCAAAATGGCGTCAGCCTGCAGGGAACAACTGATAAGGGGAGGGGTTTTATCCACAAAGTACATAGACGAAGATAAGACGCCGCCTGTTAATTTAACTCTTATAGGAGAGGCCAAAAAAGGAACTTTGTTTAATAAAAATATGCTCACAACTATTGTGCAGGCCCAAGATATAGCCGAAAGGCTCAAGGCAAAGGGCGTTAACAGCTTAAATGTGAGATATACAGGTATGCTGGAAGGCGGTCTGGGACAGACAAATTTAAAAAACAGCCGTATGCTCCGGCGACTGGGGTCTAAAAAAGAACTCAATGAGTTTTATGACTATATGGCAACACAGGGCTTTGGATTGTTTATGGATATTAATATCTTGACTGCAAGCGGCCCAACGGCGAAAGCGAAAGGTATTGACAATAAATCATCCACGGTAAATATAGATAATCATCTATTTGACTATCTTGATTTTAAGTCTTATAAAAGAAAGCTTACAAATGCATCAAAAATTGAAGATGACATTCTGGCGTTTTCAAATAAAATGCGTAATGCGTCTATTACGGGATACTGCATAAATGACGCGGGCCATATTCTCTATTCAGACTTCAGGGATGAGTACATAGGCCGTGAAGAAGCAAAAAATATAATAGCGCAGCAAATCATTTTGCTTTCCTCCAACAGGAGTACAATGGCTGTAAACGGCAATTTCTATACACTGAAAAATGTTGAGATTTTGACAAATATGGAGCTGAAAACAGCCTACGAGGAATCAAGCAGCTATAAATCCATTCCGTTTATACCAATGATTCTCCACGGCATGATAGACTATTCCGGAAAACCTCTCAATTTATCTGAGGACTACAATAAAAGCTTGCTTATAAGCATTGAGTACGGTGCACTCCCGGCATTTGAATGGTCGTATGAGGCAATAGAAAGCGATGACGGCAAAGCGTCAATTTACTATGAAACATGGCTTAACGCCGCCGCCAAAGCGTATGAGGATTATGAAGCGCTGTTCTCTACACTGCGCAACGCCCGTATGACTGACCACTATGAGGTGCAAAAAGACCTTATGTGTACTGTATACGACAATGAGACCTTTGTATATGTAAATTATTCCAAAGAAGACGTAGTGTACAACAGCCTTAAAATCAAGGCGAACAGTTTCCTTAGGGTAAACTAAAAGTTAACGTAAAACACCTGCCTCACAACTGTGAGGCAGGTGTTGTTATATGTGGCGTATGGCTGAAAAATTAAATCATTTTATCAAGGTCATAAGGAGTGCGCTGATAAACGAAATAGTTTATCCAGTTTGAGAAAATGATATTGGCGGCGCCGCGCCATATCATCGGAGGTGTTTTTTGCGGGTCGTTATCGGGGAAATAGTTGTACGGCACCTTTATCTTAATGCCTTTGTTGATATCCCTGAAATATTCGTTTGCAAGCGTGGTTCTGTCATACTCGGAGTGGCCGGTTATGTAAAAGCAGCGTGAGTTTTTATCAGCGGCGATATGTACGCCAGAAATGTCTGAGTAGGACAGCAGCAGCAGGCCGTTTTCATTTTCAATATCCTCTCTGCTTACATCTGTGTAGCGAGAGTGGGGAACGTAAAAAATATCGTCGAGCCCTCGCAGAAGAGGATGGTATACATCAAGACTTTTATGCGGGAAAATCCCAAACAGCTTTTCATTCAAAGCGTATTTTTTTATCCCGTAATGATAGTACAAAGCGGCCTGGGCGCCCCAGCAGATAAACATGGTGGAATACACATTCTTTTTGGCCCAGTCAAAAATATCGCACAGCTCATCCCAATAGTCAACTTCTTCAAACTCCAAATTTTCAATAGGTGCGCCGGTAACTATCATGCCGTCAAACTTTAAGTCCCTTATATCGTCGATAGTTTTGTAAAACTTGAGCATATGTTCAGCAGATGTATTTTTGCTCCTGTGAGTGGCAGTCTGCAAAAGCTCGACCTCCACCTGGATGGGGGAATTGCTCAAAAGCCTTAAAAGCTGTGTTTCGGTTTCAATTTTAGTGGGCATAAGGTTGAGTATCACTATTTTAAGCGGACGAATGTCCTGATGTGTGGCCCGAGACTCGGACATAACAAATATGTTTTCGAGCTCAAGACTATGCCTTGCCGGCAGTTGATTGTCAATTTTAATTGGCATATACCCACCTCCGTTAATTTTCAAGATGTGTTTTTAAACTTTGGAATTTAGTATAACAGAGAAGGGATGTAAGTTCAAGGTGATTTTTAAGGTATAAATTGTCAATGTGTATTG
>JAIRUF010000021.1 GCA_031254555.1 Oscillospiraceae bacterium
AGACCGAACCGTCCCCGTGCGGGTGATACCGCCCGAGCACCGAACCGACTGTGTCCGCGCACTTTCTGTAAGGCTTTTCAGGATACAGGGAGTTTTCATACATGGTGTATAAAATTCTCCTATGAACGGGTTTTAGCCCGTCCCTTGCATCGGGAAGCGCCCTAGAGACTATAACGGACATAGAGTAGTCGAGAAATGATTTCCTCATTTCCTTGTCTATATCAACATTGATTATTTTTTGATCCTCAAAACTCATTTTTAACCGCCCTTTGTTAAGGAGACACAAGTCAGCCTTGTATTGCCTTTTGTAAGTTCTCTTTATACTCTTGCAGTAACCCGGTTTTTAAATTAGGCGGGAACACCATTGCGGGGAAGGGCCCGCCTGCAGGATAGTTTTGGTTCTCCCTTATGCCTAAGGTAAATATTAAACGTCTAAGTTCTGGACATATTTTGCGTTCTTTTCTATAAAATCGCGCCGGGGCTCAACCTTATCCCCCATTAGGATAGAGAATGTCTCGTCCGCCTCTATCGCGTCCTCCATGGTAACTCGCAGCAAGGTCCTGTTTTCCGGGTTCATGGTCGTGTCCCAAAGCTGTTCCGCGTCCATCTCGCCCAGACCTTTGTATCTTTGTATGTCACAGTTGCCGCCCATTTCGTTTATCTTATCGTCCCTCTCCTGGTCAGAAAAGGCGTATTCATGCCTTTTGCCCTTTGAGACTTTGTATAAAGGGGGCTGCGCTATATATATGTGTCCCCGGTCGATAAGCGGCCTCATATATCTGAAAAAGAATGTCAGCAAAAGCGTCCTGATATGTGCTCCGTCAACATCCGCATCCGCCATTATAACAACCTTGTGGTATCTTATCTTGTCTATGTCAAAGTCCTCGCCGATTCCGGTTCCCAGCGCCGTAACGACAGGCATAAGTTTTTCGTTTCCTATCACCTTATCAAGCCTTGCCTTTTCCACATTTAGCATTTTCCCCCACAGCGGAAGGATGGCCTGGTACTGACGGTCCCTTCCGTTCTTGGCGGAGCCTCCCGCCGAGTCCCCCTCAACGATATAGATTTCAGTAAGTTTTGGATCCCTGTCTGTGCAATCCGCAAGTTTTCCGGGAAGCGAGTTGTTCTCAAGCGCCCCTTTTCTCCTGGCTAAATCCCGGGCTTTTCTCGCCGCCTCCCTTGCTCTTGCCGCATCAAGCGCCTTGCTGTAAATTGCCTTCGCCACCGCCGGATTTTCTTCAAAGTATGTGGTAAGCATATCGTATACCGTTTTGGACACCAGCGGAGTTATGTCGGTATTTCCAAGTTTGCCCTTGGTTTGGCCCTCAAACTCTGCATCGGTAAGCTTAACGCTTATAACGGCCACCAGCCCTTCGCGCACATCTTCGCCCGAAAAGTTTTTATCATTTTCTTTTAATATTCCGTATTTTCTTCCATAGTCGTTAAAAACTCTTGTAAGCGCTGTTTTAAACCCGGTCTCGTGGGTTCCGCCGTCTACGGTTCTGACATTGTTTGCAAAGCTTAGGAGTATTTCATTATAGCTGTCATTGTACATCATAGCTATCTCAACAGACCTGCCCTCCTTGGTCCGTGAAAACGAAACCGGTCTGTCATGCAGGGTGCTAAGGCCCCTGTTTACATTGATGTATTTAACAAAGGAGGAAAGCCCCCCCTCATATTTATATTCCTGAACCACCTCATTTTCACTGTCCCTTAAATCGTGTAAAACTATAGACAGCCCGGCATTGAGAAATGCCTGTTCGCGCAGACGTTTTTCCAGCACTTCAAACTCATACTTCGTGGTTTCTACAAAAATTTGAGGGTCGGCTTTAAACCTTATCAATGTGCCGCTGCTGCTTGTTTTGCCGGTTTTTTTAAGCTCGGTTACGGCGTCTCCTCTTTCAAACTTCTGCGTATACACGCCTCCGTTTTGATAGACCTCTACCTCCAGCCACTCGGAGAGCGCGTTTACAACAGATGACCCGACGCCGTGCAGGCCGCCTGAAACTTTATATCCGCTGCCGCCGAACTTGCCCCCGGCATGAAGAACCGTCAGGACCACGGTGACAGTGGAGATGCCCATCTTCTCATTGACGCCGACGGGTATGCCGCGCCCGTTATCCCTGACCTCTATTATATCGCCCGGAAGAATTTTAACCTCTATTTTGTCACAAAACCCGGCCAGGGCCTCATCTATAGCATTGTCCACTATTTCGTAAACAAGGTGATGAAGTCCTTTAGGTCCCGTTGACCCTATATACATGCCGGGTCTTTTGCGCACGGCCTCAAGCCCCTCAAGAACCTGAATCTGACTTGCGTCATAAGTTTCGGTCACTTGAGTGTTCATCAATTCCTGATTGGAATTATCCATAAATATTATCCAAAACCTTTCCTAAAGACTTATCCTTGCATTTATCATCTGTTTTTTTATAGACATTAATTTAAGCTGTCTTTGGCTCTTTTTAAAAGTGTCGACGATGAAATTTGGGAGATGTATACCTTTTGCCTATTCTCTTCGTTTGAACACAATACAAAAGATTTGGGCAGTTCCATAGACACGTTTATGACGTCGCCGTTGTCTTGGGCCATTTTTAAATAGTCACGGCTTTTTTTTGAAACGGTTGTGGTGTCCAAGTCAAAGATCCCTATGATTTCATCAAACGAAACCACCGTGTCCTTACCTAAGTGCAGGTACATAACGAACCCTCTTTCAGTTTGAACGTCTCTCCGCCGCTCATTTTAAGCAGCGCGGATGGCTCGCAGCAAGTTATAAAAACCTGCTTATCCTTTATATGGTTGAGTATATAATCCTGACGCGCGCTATCAAGCTCGCTCATGACATCGTCCAGTAAAATGACCGGCTGTTCTCCCGTAATGTTTTTTATAAGTTCTGCCTCTGCAAGTTTTAACGCCAGGGCACAAGACCTCTGCTGCCCCTGTGAACCAAAATTTCTTGCCAAAAGCCCGTTTATCTCTAACCCCAAGTCATCCCTGTGAGGGCCCGTATTTGTGCTGCCATTATAAATATCTGACTTACGTGCGCTTTTTAAAGCTTCTACAAGGCTTGACTTTATGTCAGCAGGACTATTTAACTTTATTTTTTCATCTGTTATATAGGAGATTTTCATCTCCTCTTTTCCCTTTGATATTCCACTGTAGATATCAATTAAAAACGGTTCTAATTTTTTTATATACTCCACTCTCTGTGATATTATAACACAGGCTAAGGAGCAGAGCTTTTCCTCCCAGACATCAAGCATGTCATACAGCTCACTGTGATATGTTATGTCTTTAAGCAGGGCGTTTCTCTGAGAAAGGGCCCTGTTATACTGCAAAAGAGCTCCCGCGTATTTTGGCTTTAGCTGACAAATTGCCGTGTCCAAAAATTTCCGTCTCAGCGACGGTCCGTCTTTTACTATGCTTAAATGCGCCGGTGAAAAAACCACGGCTAAAAATTCGCTCGTAAGCTTTGATGGGGATGAGAGGGTAACTCCGTTTAACTCCACCTTTTTTTTATCACTGACCAAAATTTTAGAATTCTGATCCCTGCCTTGACCAAAAAAGTCAAGTTCCAACATAGCCTGTTCATTTTCAAAATTTATATATTCACAATCTTTAGATCCCCTAAATGACCTGCATCCTGTAAAAAGCCATATTCCCTCAATCAAGTTTGTTTTGCCCTGTGCATTATCTCCGAATATTATGTTTACATTTTTGCACGGATTAATTTCAAACCGCTTTAAGTTCCTGTAATTTACCGCTTTTAATCTATTCACCCTCATGGGTTCGCACCTCAAAGCGTTTATTTTCAAAACTAAATATATCGCCGCTTTTAAGCTTTTTACTTCTCTTTTCACAAATTTCGCCGTTTACTTTTACATCTCCCGATTGAATCATTATTTTTGCAGTTCCGCCTGTACCCGCTATTCCGGAGAGTTTTAAGGCGCTGTCAAGCGCTATAACCTGCGTTTTTATAAGAAGAATTTCGGCCTTTTTACCGACAACAGCCCTTATTTTTTTAGCTTTCATTTTTTAACCTCACAGGTAAGATGAGGAACAAAAAGTTTTCGCTCTGCGGCGGCACTATCGTTATCGGCGATAACGGTCCATTTAATTTAAGTTTTACATTTTCCACGTCACACGCTTTAAGCGCGTCAAGTAAAAATCTATTGTTAAATCCTATCTCTACCCGACTGCCCTCAATTTGGGCAAACACCTTATCGCTGGCCGTTCCCAACGCTGTAATTGTCGATATCCTTATTATATTATCCTCAAAAACACAGCGAAGAGGGCTTTTAAGTCTGTCCGTTATAAGAAGGGAGGCCCTTTCAATACTGTCCACGAACATTTTAACATTTACCTCAACCTCTGTTGAGAGGCTTTTTGGCAAGGCGGCGTTGTAATCCAAAAAGTCACCGTCAAGCAACCTTGAAATTATATTGTAATTGCCCACTTCAAAAATTATATGCCTTTTGCCGACGCTTAAAGTTAAAGCTTCATCGTTATTTATAAGCTTTACAACTTCTGAAAGAGTCTTTGCGGGAACGATGAAAGACATATTCTCCCCGGTATATTTTATATTTTCAGTTCTTATGGCAAGCCTGAATCCGTCAACAGCTACGATTCTTAACTGATCCCGCTCTATTTCAAATTTAAGTCCAGTATGTACAATTTTAGCGTCGTTCACAGCCGCCGCAAAAATGGTCTGCCTTATCATGTCTGACAATATTTCACTTTCAATAATCACTGGGTACCCGCCGGAAATAGACGGGAGTTCAGGATATTCATCGGCGCTTATGCCGACAAGTTTATATTCAACCTCGCCGCATTTTATTATACAGAGCTGGCGCTCATCCGCCTCTATACTTACATTTTCACAGGGTAATTTTTTTAATATATCGCACAATATCCTAGCATTTATTATGATATTTCCCTCTTCTTCGACCTTTGAGTCTATACAAGTGGTCACACCCACCTCTAAATCATAACCCGTAAGTGTCAGCTTATCTTTAAAAGCGTGCATTAATATCCCTTCAATTGCCGGTATCGACGTTTTTGAAGAAACTGCCCTTTGTACGTTGCTGCACACTTCGCTTAATTTTTGGGTGTTACATATAATTTTCATTTTTACCTCCAATAAATAAAAAGAGAGAACTAAAAATATTTACAGTAGTATTATTAGGGGCTGCGGATTTTGATGAAAAGTTAAAAAATCAGCTTTTTTACTTAAAAAATTAACTGCTGTGATTTGTTAAATCTCCAATGATTAATATTTAAAAAGTTTTAAGTGTTAGACTTTTATGTTTAAATTGTTAGTTATCTTATGTTAATTGTCAATAATATGTTTAAAACTATTTTTCTCTTACATTGTTGATTATATCTTGAATTGTAGCTTTAACGCTGGGGTTGTTTTTGATGTTTTTTTCAGCTTCCCTTATGTTGTAGATAACTGTTGAGTGATGTTTGTTCCCAAATTCACTTCCAATTTGTTCCATCGAAAGCGGCGTTATTTCCCTTATTATGTACATGGCGGACTGTCTTGCCTTTGATATGTTTGAATTTCTTTTGTCAGACCTTATATTTTCAATTGTCGTTCCGTAAGTACGCGCTATTTCATTTAAGATTTTTTCAATGGTTACAGACACAGGCTGCTCAGAACTTGAAATGTCTTTTATCGCTTTTTGGGCAAGTATTATTGAGGGCGGATGTCCGCCTATTGTGTAATAGGCATTGAGTTTTTTAACAGCTCCCTCAAGCTGCCTTATATTATTTTTTATTTTATCGCCCATATATTGGATAACGTCGTCTTGAAGCTCCAAGTTTAAAAGATCGGCCTTTCTTTTTATAATGGCCATTCTTGTCTCTATATCCGGGGGCTGTATGTCGGCCAGTAAGCCGGATTCAAATCTTGTGCGGATACGGTCCTCAAGGGTTTGAATCTCCTTTGGCGGCCTGTCTGACGTTAAAACTATTTGTTTATTTGATTGAGCTAAAGTGTTGAAGGTGTGGAAAAATTCCTCCTCCGTTTGAATTTTTCCGCCGATAAACTGAACGTCGTCTACAAGCAGTGCGTCTACCGTTCGGTATTTGTTGTGAAAATCAGACATGGTGCGGTTTTGTATTGAACTTATAAGTTCGTTTGTAAAATCCTCGCCGCTGGTGTAGATGATCTTGGAATTTTCATTGTCACTTTTCATCTTATATAATATTGCGTTTAGAAGGTGTGTTTTTCCAAGACCAGAGTGGCCGTAAATAAAAAGAGGATTATATGTGTGACCTGGTGTTTCGGCAACGGCCTGGGCCGCGGCAAATGCAAATGTATTTGACGATCCGACTATAAAGGTGTCAAAGGTAAAGTCATATTTATTAAAAATATCCTCAACCTTTTTTTTCTTCTCTTTTTTGGACTCAAAGTTTGTAGCGTCAAGGATGACTATTTCAATCTCTATTTTAAATCCGAGAGTATCTTCAAAAGCGTCATTTAACAGGTTAAAAAATTTATTTTCTATTATGTTCTTTTTAAATTCACTTACTGAAAGGGTTACTTTATTGTCCTCAAAACTTACAAGCTGAAGCGGCGCAAGCCATAGATTATAAACTGTTTCAGTAACATGGGATTTGCAGTATTCTCTGACAATCTCCCACAGTTCAACGTAAGATTCCATAAAATTTAAAACTCCTCTGTCTTTTAAAATCCATTATTCTTAAATCTTCAAAAATTAAAGAAATTGTTTTTTAATAAATTAAAATCTAATTTACACATATAAATTATGGCAATAATTAGTTCAATAAATTTTATCATAAAACGTTTTTATTTTCAACAATTAAAATAGCTTATGTTGAAAAGTTTATGTATAAATAAGATCTTATTTTTTTGTTTTTTATAAAAATTATCAAATTTAAAAAGATGTTAACATTTTTATGTGAAATAGAGTATATTATTAAATTATAATTTTTATAAAGACATTATTTTGACGTAAAGCATTGACATATGCTCGTGCGTTATTATATAATAACCCTCTGCAAGATTGATTTGTAAATAATTATATTACTGATAAAATTTGGGGAACGGGGGGATATTTGTGAAGAGGACTTTTCAACCCAAAAAACGTCACAGAAAAAAAGAACACGGTTTTAGAAAAAGGATGTCCGACAGGAACGGACGAAAAGTTCTTGCCCGCCGCAGGTTTAAGGGCAGGAAAAAGATTTCAGCATAAGATAAAGGAAGATTATCTTGCCGAAAATAGCTGTGTTAAACGTTAATAGCGATTTTCGCCGGCTTTATTCCAGGGGCCGGTCATATGCAAATCCTGCATTGGTTACCTATATATTAAAAAACCGTGCGGGAAATATTCGCATAGGCATTACCGCAAGCAAAAAAATAGGCAATGCCGTTGAGCGGAATAGGTCCAGAAGGCTTATTAAAGCCGCATTTTTTGAAATTAAAGAAAATATAAGGCCAGGATTTGATATAGTTTTTGTGGCAAGATCTCGGACAAGACGTTTAAAAAGCGGTCAAATTGTAAAAATAATGTATGAGCACTTAAAAACGGCTGGGATTTTTTATGATTAAAAACATCTTAATTTCAATTATAAAGTTTTACAGGGTAAAGATATCGCCTAACAAACCCGCGATGTGTAAATTTTATCCCACATGCTCTGAATATTCTTTAACTGCCATTGGCAGGTTTGGGGCCTTTAAAGGGTCGCTTTTATCTGTCTGGCGGATAATAAGATGCAGCCCTCTTACCAGCGGAGGATATGATCCTGTTCCGGAAAAAATAGAGGAGCTATACTAAATGTCCTTGTAAGGGGGAAAATTGATGAACGCCTTTTCAAATATTATTTCATATCCGTTTGGCATGAT
>JAIRUF010000144.1 GCA_031254555.1 Oscillospiraceae bacterium
TTAAAGCTTGACATGACCTATATTGAAAACTATTCTATAAGGCTTGATTTTAGGCTTATTGTAATGACTTTAAAAGTATTGTTTATGAAAGAGAGTACTGAAGGATTTGAGGATAAGACGGCAAATGTTGAAAAAATTTCGAAGTAAATTGAAATGGATGAAGATATGAGATAGTAAAAAAACAGGTCATTGTGACCTGTTTTTTTAATTGCCTAGATGTCTATCTTTACGGTTTCCCCCATTTCAAAGGAATATAACAAAGCTTCTTTGACTTTGTAATTTGTGCACTGTGAAAGCGCAATGCAATAAATCTCCAACTGCTTTTTATAGGTATTTTTAAGCTCGTTTAAGTCCTTTATCCGGTCAGTTTTATAGTCCACAATAACAAGCTCGCCATTTTCTACAAATGCCAAGTCCGCCATGCCCTGTACAAGAACGCACTGAGATTCAAACTCCTTTGGGATAGACTCGTCAAAAAAAGTTACAGGCATGTTTATTGCAAACTTTTTCTCCCTGATGATATCGTCGCTTGAGATTATACGGCAAAACAAATCGGAATTTAAAAACTTGCGCACTTTATTTAAGTCAAAGGCATTTGCCTGCTTATCATTTAAAAATCCTAAGGACTTTATCCGCTCAATTTCATTTTTAAGGTTATCCCTCGCATTATTAAAATCCATATAGTTCATAAAAATGTGTAAAGCCGTGCCTCTCTGTGCAGGGGTAAGCCCTTTTTTGCTTATAAATGAGGGCCTTGAAGACGCAAAGTAGTCAGTGTTTGCGCTTGCTAAATCAGATCCGGAAGCCGACCTTTTTGAAGCGGAGCGGCTTAGGACAGCGTATGGATAACTGTAACTCAGTATGCTTTCAAGCTGGGCTTTAAGTTCGGGGTCAGGAGCTACGCAGACAGGATTTTCATGAGTATGTCCATTTGACGACTGGTTTCCTACCATAACTATTTGGAGGTCAAAATCTGCGTTAATAACAGGCATGTAAACACCTGCCTTATCGCGCAGCAATGAAGCTGCAGGGTGCCTTAAAGCCGCATATAATATCCAATCTGCATAGCTTTTGCAACAGCTTACGCCAAATGGTGGGAGAGAAGGGTCACCTAAGATATTGGCGGCAAGAGAAGAAAGCTTACCGCTGACATTATCAAGGGATATTATGTTTATAATTTTTTCACAGGCCCTTGTCATGGCAACGTATAAAATGCGCATCTCCTCAGACATCTGGCCGCTTTGGGCGGCCAGTTTAGCGGCCGTGTGCATAACAGTGGGATATTGGTGCATGGTTTCAATATTTCTTCTGATAAGTCCCGCTCCAAGTTTTGGGTGCAGGATCATGTTGTTTTTAAGAGAATCCTTGTTAAAGCGGCCGGAGCAGTTGGCGATAATGCATATGGGAAACTCCAGCCCCTTGCTTTTGTGTATGCTCATAATGTGCACAACATCCTCGCCTTCTGATACCGTGCCGGCAGAGTTAAGCTCTACTTCCTTTTCCTGCAATGAGTCTATAAAACGTATGAATCCAGACAGTCCGGAGGCCTTGCCATTGTCAAAATTCTCAGCATAGGTCAAAAGGAGTTTTAAATTTGCCTTGCGCTGTTTGCCGTTTTCCATTGCCAAAACAATGTTCATATATCCGGTTTGTTCATATATTCTGCGAATCAACTCCGATACGGGCAGAGCGGCGCACAGCCTGCGCAGGATGAATAATTCATCTAAAAACTCGCAGCAGCGTACATCGCCATTTGCCGCCTTTTGTTTGATACATTCATATATGGAGGCTTCCCTGTCAATTAAACGGATCTGAGCTGCGTCGTCGCTTGAGAAAGCAAACAGGGGAGACATCATTACACTTAGCAGTGCAACATCTGATACCGGATTGTCAATCACCCTCAAAAGGGACAGCATTACCTTAGTCTCATATGCTTCAAAAAATCCGCTTGTATTTTCAGTGTAGGCGGGAATTGCGCGGCAGCTCAACTCTTTTGCGTAAACTTCAGCACGTCCGCGGGGACTCCTCATAAGTATGCAGAAATCACCGTATTTTACGGGTCTTACACCTCCGATTTTGTCGCTGACATAAGTGCTTTTCATCATGTCCGATATTGTTTGGGCTATGTATTTTGCCTCAATTTCTATCGGCTTTTCAAGCGCGTCTTTTTTTTCGCTTAAGTCTATTATGTGTATCTGAGCGTCGCAACAGTCAGATGGGGGATAGTTTGACCCATAAACGAGCCGGCAGCTTTGGTCGTATTCAACTTCGCCAATCTCTTTGCTCATAAGCTGTGAGAACATAAAATTGACCATCCCAACGACGCCGCTCCTGCTTCTAAAGTTGCGGCCAAGAGTTATTTTGGCCGGGAATGAACCTTCTTCATATGGGGGAAAACTATGGAACTTCTCCAGGAAAATCTCCGGCATGGCCTGCCTGAACCTGTATATGCTTTGCTTTACATCGCCGACCATAAATATGTTTCCAAATTCCTGTGATATAGCTGAAAATATTATATCCTGAGCCATGTTGGTATCCTGATATTCATCAAGAAGTATCTCCGCATAGCGCGAGGACAGCTCTTGTGCAAGCTCGGTTTTTAAAACGGCGCCGTCTTTTTGTGTAACCAAAAGTTTTATGGCAAGGTGAGTTATATCGGAGAAGTCAAATAAGCCCGCATGAACCTTTTTTTCATAGAACTTAGAGGAGAAGAGAGACACGGCCTCGAACAGCTTTAAAACTATGGGATTTAAAAATTTCAAATCATCTTTAAACTCATCGGAGGAAGAGGACATGATAGAGCTCAATGACTTGACTATGATATCTTTTACTATTTGACGTCTTGACATGGCAGCAGTTTTTACAGGGTTTTGTGAGTATCCGTTCGGAAGCCTTCCGATAGTTATGAATTCAAAGTTGTCAATACGGCTGCGTGCGCTGTCCCAAAGTCCTTTTTCAAGGTCGGTATTGATTTCATTTATCTGGGTTAAGTCAGATAGGAAACTGTTCGAATATCGCTGGTAAACAAAGTCGTCCCGCCTCATAAGCGTAAGAGTATCCTCTATTACGTTTGTGCAAAATTCCAAAGCTTTTTTTATGTGGGTTATTATTATTTTTTCCCACTTGCTTTGAGTGATATCCTGATTCGGATCATAGGCCTTTACAGCGTCGCTGATCCACTGTTTTGGGAAAGCATATGCCTGAGAGTAATTAAAAAGACGGATAATACAACTTACCAGATCATTGTCATTTTTGGTGTTTGACAAAAGTTCTGTCAGATTCTTAAATTCATCGGAATCCTGCAAGTACAGCTCCTCAACAACTTCATTGGCTGTTTCCTGGGCCAAAAGTTGACGGTCACTGTCATCGAGTATTTTAAAGTCCGGATCTATGCCAAGTGCATGAAAATTTTCCCGCACCAATTCATTTGCAAATCCGTCTATGGTGCATATATGGGCCATTGGCAAAAGCAGATGTTGGCGCAGGAGATGGGTGTTTTGCGGGTCTTTTTTAATTTCTTTTTTTAAGGATTTTGAAATTCGCTCCCGCATTTCAGATGTGGCCGCTCTGGTAAAGGTGACGATTAGCAGACGATTCGCGTCACACGGATTATCAGTGTCCATGAGCCGCTGCAATACACGCTGAGCAAGTACAGCGGTTTTGCCGGATCCCGCGGCTGCAGAGACCAGCAGAGAGCCTCCGCGAGCATTTATGGCATTGCTTTGATCATTTGTCCAAGTCGTACTCATCTTCGTCACCTCCATTTAGCAGGTCAAGCGCGTCGCTGTGGATAAAGTTTTTTATTTCGCGTGAAGGGTGGGTAATCTCATAGTTGCAGATACTTTTATAATCGCAGTACCGACATGTGTTTTGATAGTCTTTCCCAACGGCAGGAACAGCGGGGATAAGCCCGCACTGCAGGGATGTGGCCATATCTATGAGGGTATTATCTATTCGTCTGTTCAGCTCACCCAGCTTTGAAATCGATATCAAAGAGCCTGTAAGCCCGCCGCTTTTACTTGCGTATGCGGGAATAAAGAGACCGCTTAAACTGTCTTCCATGGCGCTTACAGCGTCCATGTCATCTATTAAGATGCCGGCGCCCTTACCCTTTTTGATCTTGTCCATAGCTAAGTCGTCGTTCTGCGCTGTTCTGGGCAATTTGCTTATTGACATTTTTGCGGGATAATACAGCACTCCGGTGGGTATTATCTCCCCGTAAAGCTCAGATCCATTTTTTGCTATCGCAAAGAGATATATGAGCATCTGCATGTTTAAACCATACAGAACATCGCTTAGTTTAAAATCTTTTGCCCCCGACTTATAATCAACGACTCTTATGTATGACTTATCGTCTTTTTGATATATGTCAACGCGGTCTACACTGCCGATTACCTTAAGTGTTCCGCCGTTTGGAAGAGATAATGAATAGGGTTTTATTTCACCGTCGTTTCCTATTTTAAGCTCAAAGCTTACAGGACTGAACTGCGAACTTTCAAACTCGCGGCACAGCCGGTCAACTATTTCAGTGACAGTTCGTTTAAGGCGGAAAAATTGGTATTCAAACCGCTTGGGCTTGTCTCTTAATCCACCCATGCGCTCGTTTAAATATGTGGTGAGGATTTGAGTTATAACATCGGACTTTTGAGCGTCATCCAGCAGGAGCAGCCCGTTTTTGCCATAAGTTTTAACTAAGTTCTCCAAAACATAGTGAATGATGGTTCCGCTTTGCAAAGCGTCTAAAGCAGCGGCCTTTTTTGGCTTTGCAAAAAGCCCGTACCTACAAAAATATTCAAAGGGGCACTTGTGGTAAACCTCCACCTTTGAGGCAGACATATATATGTTTTTCCCAAACAGCGCCAAAGCGGTTTTTGGATCTTCTATCTTAAACGGCTTTACGTCGGACACCCGCTTTAAGGCGGCGTATTTGCTGCCTGTCTTATAGCCGGAGAGCAAGTCTTTTAATGCTGCGCTAAGAGCAGTGTCGGTTCTGTACACTTTTGCGCAGGCTTCAAAGGCTGACTCATAGCTTTCTATAAGATATTCCGGCGGCAATGTATCGGAATCTAAAAAAGTACACTGCGGGAACGTCTCCATTATCTCTGTTGCGATGACGGAGGGATGCATGGCCTCGCCCAGAGGAGAACTTTTTGAATATGTTATTATAAGGCACTGTGAAGCGCTGGATACACAGTTATATACTGTAAAGCGTTCCTGCGAGGAACGGTATTCGCTGGGCTCGGACACGTAGAGTTCCATGTCAATAAGGCGCCTTCTGTCCGCGTCAGTTAAGATACCGCCAGTGGGAGGATACTGCGGAAATACCCCCTCGTTAGCGCCCGCGATAAACACGGCCTTGGGGGATGAAAGGCGGACCCTGTCCGCAGTACCGATTATGATTTCATCAATCCCTTGGGGAATGCTGCCTATATCAACAACGGATATTACCGAGTTAAACAGATCAGAAAAGCGCGAGGCGGTGACAGTTCTTTTGCCTAGAGTGTCAGATATGGTGTCTAAAACATCCATTAAAATGCTCCATATGCGATCCTGCTCCATCGCCAGTGAAGTGCTGCCGTTTTTTAAAAACAGCAGCGCGAGTTCCTTTAGTTTACCTGCCGAATTTACCTGAGTTAACAAATCATATAACGCGCCGGCTTTTTCCTGCCCGGATGAATTGCCGCATTTGGATTTAAACTTTAAAAGAGGGGATATCATTCTTTCCCTGATATCGTTTAACTCATTTAGAGCGTCCATTGCGGAGTCATTCATTTCGAGTCCGAAGCCGCCCGGATGCTGTGTCCACTTGTTTTTCCAGCCGCCCGCTCCAATCTTCCACATGAGCGCATAGTTTTCAGCTATGGCAATCTCCTCGTCGGATATGTCTGTAAGACCTGTTTTAAGGCAGCGCATAAGCCGATCTGTAGATAGGCCGTGTACCGCGATCTCAAGCGCGCAGCATACAAAGGTTATAAGAGGCTGTGAGGTGATGGGTTGCCTGTCATCTTCAAAGACAGGGATAGAATACTTTTTAAAAGAGCTTAACAGGTCACGCTTATATTGCGCAGAATCCCTTGTTATCACGGCAATATCGCGGCACATGTACCCTTTAAGGCGCATAAGCTTTTTTGCATATGCCGCGATAAAGTCGCACTCCTCCGACTTGTCAGCCGCGCTGAAGACCGTTATGTTATCGGCAGGGTCATCAAAACTTTGCGCGCAAGGATTGAACATATTTTGTTCAAGATAGGCAAGCTCATCATTTTTAAACCGCGTATGTTTACCGTTTAAAGGAAGCTTAATTTGGGTTGATATTTTTATATTGTTTTGTTTAGCTAAATAAAGCAGCTTTTTAGCCGTTTGGTTTACGCAGGAAAAAAGGCAGGTCTCGTCTAAAGATCCGAAAATATCATCGGTGGTAAGTGTTATATATACATCTTCGGCCTGCACCATAATAAGGGAGATAATGTCAAACTCCTGTGCGGTAAATCCTTTAAATGCGTCTATTACAACAGTTTTACCCTTAAAAAAGTGATTGCTTTGCAGGGCGCTTTTAAGCATTGGCAGCACGTCGAGATCATCGCTGAACTTTTCGTGAAGTAAAGCGTCATAGGCGGACATTATAAGGGAGAGCTCATACAGTTTTTGCCTTAGAGCGGACTCGTCCATTTTATCGGATGCAGAGTTTAAGTCGGCAGGCGATATGTTTGCCTGCTTAAACTCCGTAAACATATTCAGTAGATTGGTTGCCATTGAGATATTTTGAGCGCATCTTTTGTACATGAGGAGCTTGTCCTGCACGCCTTCAAGCGCAAGCGAGATAAGTATGATTTTTCCGCACTTATCCACGGGATTTTTAAGTTTGTTCCCAAGTGCGGAAAAAACATGCTCGGCCAGTCTTGTAAAACTGAATATATCGACCTTGTTTGCCCCGGCAGGGCCAAGCAGCGAAAGCATTGCACGTTCGCTCTCAAATGAAAACTGTTCGGGAACAATAAGGATAAGGCCCTCTTTCCCGCATTTTGTCAACTGTGCAAGGTGGTTTCGGGCATAGACCGTTTTCCCGCTGCCTGCCCGGCCGGTTATAAAGTGAAGCAATAAATCACCGCCTACGCTGAGTTTAAATATATAAATTTAAATTAATATATGTTGTCGCGCGGCACATTTTTTGTGCCCATTGTAATCATTATCACATATTCGCCTAATGATAACAAGTTTTTTATAAGGCACATTTATTATTTATCACAGCAAAACAGGTTGTAACTGTCTGCCTTGCAGGGCTTCATTTATAGCGCTCAATGTCTTGCTAAAATCAGAGATAACCGAATTGGGTTTGTTTTGGGCATTGTCCTGCCTCATTGGAATAAAATAAATATTCTTATAATTGAACAGTTGTCCTATATTTTTGGCACATGTCCCCAGTGCGTCATTTGTGGATATTCCAAGCAAAACAGGCCGGCCGTTTCTAAGGTGTGCCTTGGCGGCCATTGTAACGGAAGTATCGGTTATTCCGTTTGCCAGTTTGCCAAGGGTGTTGCCCGTGCATGGCGCGATCACAAGAATGTCAAGAAGTGCCTTGGGGCCTATGGGCTCTGCTTCATTTATGGTGCATATTATCTTACGCTTGCAAATGCCTTCGATTTCTTGTATAAAGTCGTCTGCTTTTCCAAATCTTGTATCTAAACTATATGCCGTTTGCGACATTATAGGTACTACGTCAAAATCATTCTCAAGTAATAAAGAGATTTGAGGTATAATATCTGAAAATGTGCAAAATGAACCGCACATTGCAAAGCCGACAGTAATTTTTGTCATATAAGTTCCTCCTTGATTATATTTAAAATGGCGTCGGCAACTATTTCGCCCGCGGTTTTAGGGGCCGCCTTTCCCGGCAGCGATCCGGCTATGATAACGTTAAGGCCCAATGTTTCAGCCTTTTTAAAATCTATTCCGAATGGAGCGGACGCTATCTCAATTATCAGGCAGTCACTTTTAAGACCGCTTAGAATTTGCTCATCAATTACAAGTGCCGGCACGGTGTTTATTATTACATCAATATCATAGGCGTCCTTGATCAAATCCGTGAAAGAAACCGCGCGGCAGCCTTCAATTTCAGCAAAAGCGCGTTCTCCGCCTTCACGCGTGACAACTGTAACGTAAGCACCAAGCCCTTGAAGCATTGCGGTGAGCACACGGCCTGTTCTGCCAAAACCGGTGACGGCTATTTTTGATCC
>JAIRUF010000013.1 GCA_031254555.1 Oscillospiraceae bacterium
CATTGTCAAGTAAAACAATCTTTAAAAAATCTTCAATTGGCATCGAGCCTATATCGCCTTGCCCTCGTTTGCGCACAGAAACGGTACCATGTTCAACTTCTTTTGCACCGACAACTAACATATAAGGTATTCTGTCTAGCTGTGCCTCGCGGATTTTATACCCTATTTTCTCACTCCTATAGTCAGCGGATGATCGTATTCCTTTTGCCGCAAGTATATCAGAAAGCGCCTGCGCATTGTCATGAAAATTATCTGATAGGGGCAAAATTCTCACCTGTTCGGGTGAAAGCCACACAGGCATAGCGCCAGCATATTTTTCAATCAAAAGCGCCATAGTTCTTTCATAGCAGCCTATTGATGTGCGGTGTATGATATATGGATGCTGCTTTGACCCGTCCTGCGCCACATAAGTCATGTTGAACTGACGGGACAGCATAAGATCTATTTGAACTGTACACAGCGTATCCTCTTTGCCGTGAACATTCTTGATTTGAACGTCGAGCTTGGGGCCATAGAAGGCGGCCTCACCCACAGCTTCTGTAAAGTCTATTTCAAGGTGACAGAGCATATTTCTCATCAAGTCCTCAGCTTCATTCCACATGCCGGGGGTGCCTATATATTTTTCATGATCGTTTGGATCCCATTTTGATAGGCGGTAAGTCAAATCATCTATGAGGCCCAAATCGGTCATAATTCTCTTGATAAGCTGGATGCATTTTTTAAACTCTTCCTCAAGTTGATCCGGTCTTAATATGATATGGCCCTCTGATATCGTAAATTGTCTCACTCGTATAAGCCCGTGCATTTCTCCTGATGACTCGTTTCGGAACATGGTGGATGTCTCGCCGTATCTTATCGGAAGATCCCTGTAAGAGTGCATGTCGTTGAGATAGACCTGATACTGGAAAGGGCAGGTCATCGGGCGCAGAGCTAATACTTCATCGTCATTTTCTGTATCTCCCAAAACAAACATGCCGTCCCTGTAATGATCCCAGTGGCCGGATATTTTGTATAAATCTGATTTTGCCATCAAGGGTGTGCGGGTCATAACGTATCCATACTCATTTTCCTCAATATCCTGAACATACCTGTTAAGTATCTGGAAAAGTTTGGCGCCCTTGGGCATAAAAAGCGGAAGACCCTGGCCGATGATATCTGACGTCATAAAATACTTAAGGTTACGGCCGATTATATTGTGATCTCTTTTTTTTGCCTGCTCCACTGATTCAAGGTACTCGTCAAGCATGGACTGCTTAGGGAAGGCGGTCCCGTATATACGCTGCAGTACTTTGTTTTTTGAATCCCCGCGCCAGTAAGCGCCCGTGCAGGCTGTAAGCGCTATCGCTTTAACGGATCCTGTGCTCAAAAGATGAGGACCGGCACAAAGGTCTGTAAACTCTCCCTGCCTGTAAAATGAAATGATCTCTCCTTTATGAGAGTGCTCTTGTATAAGTTCGGTCTTATACGTTTCATGGTCTTCTTCCATAAGCTTTAAAGCGTCACTTACACTTTCCTCAAAGCGTTCTATAGCAAGGTTTTCCTTGACGATTTTTTTCATCTCGTCATGAATTTCCTGTAGGATTTCCTGTGTAAAAGAGGTGGGACAGTCAATGTCATAGTAAAATCCGTTGTCAATTGCCGGGCCAATTGCAAGTTTTGCGTCACCGTACAGCCTTTTGACAGCCTGAGCCAATATGTGTGCCGCCGTATGCCAAAATGTTTTTTTACCCTCAATTGCATCAAAGGTGAGTATAGAAAACTCGCAATCCGCCGTAATGGGGGTTCGAAGATCAAAAACCTCTCCGTTTATTTTGCATGCGCAGGCAGCTTTATATAGCCCCGCACCAAGGCTTTTCGCAACATCAGCGGCGGTGGTTCCGGGCTCATATTCCCTTACGGTTCCATCAATCAAAGTGACTTTAATCATAATGCAAACACCTCTTCTTATGGGAGTTATGGTATCATCACAGTGCGTGGTTGTCAAGGCTTTATAGCGACTTATCTTGTGTACATATAATTATTGGACAAAGTAGTAGTTCGTTTATCAGCAAGGCGTCACCTAACAGTGCAGTCGGAAATATGCCCTGAAAAACCGGCATTAGCCGCTAAAGTTTATATGCAAGTAAACAACTTGACTAACGTGTCTGTTTAGTATAAAATAATTAAGATAATGTGTTTCTTTGCGTTCTATTATATTATTTATCTTAAAAACATATTAATTACATCAAAAATTAAAAAACAAAAAGTTAAAAAAGGAGGTGCTACTTTCACTTGAAAATTACAGTTGCTATAGTTTCTATTATCGTTGCCGCAGTGGTTTTTGCAATTGTTGGTTTTATATTGGGCGGAGAGTACAGAAAAAGAGTTGCCGAAGCCGCCATAGGTTCTGCCACGCAGGAAGCCAAAAGAATTGCAAATCAGGTCGTGACCCAGGCAGAGCAAAAGAAAAAAGAGACGATTTTAGAAGCTAAAGATGAAATTCATAAACAGCGCACTGAGGCTGACAAGGAACTGCGTGAAAGAAGAAATGAAATTCAAAGGCAAGAGCGCAGAATGATACAAAAAGAAGAGAGCCTAGACAAAAAAGTAGACGCGTTGGAGAATAAAGAAGAAGCGCTTAACAAAAAGTTGAAAGACGCGGAAAACAGACTTGAGGAAGTCGAAAGTATAAAGAGAAGCCAGTTTGAAATTATGGAGAAGATATCCGGCTACACAAAGGAGCAGGCCAAAGATTATTTGCTCAAAAATTTAGAGGAGGATCTTGTCCACGAAAAAGCGGCAAAAATACTTGACTTTCAGCAAAAGACCAGGGACGAATCAGACGATTTTGCAAGAGAGATCGTTTCAGTGGCGATACAGCGCTGTGCGGCAGACCATGTTGCGGAGGCAACTGTCTCCGTAGTTCCGTTGCCCAACGACGAGATGAAAGGCCGGATAATTGGACGTGAAGGCCGTAATATACGTGCACTGGAGACTATAACAGGAGTTGACCTGATAATAGACGACACACCGGAGGCCATCACGCTTTCAAGCTTTGATCCTGTACGCAGAGAGGTTGCAAGGCTGTCCCTTGAAAAGCTCATATCAGACGGAAGGATCCATCCCGCGCGAATTGAGGAAACTGTCGAAAAAGCTCGCAAAGAGGTTGAGACAACCATTAAACAGACAGGGGAAAGAGCGGTTTTGGAGGCCGGGGTAACAGGCATACGGCCGGAGATAATAAAACTTCTTGGACGTTTAAAATATCGTACAAGTTATGGCCAAAATGTTCTCAACCACTCAATTGAGGTTTCTCATATAGCAGGACTTATGGCTGCAGAACTGGGAGCGGACGTAAAACTGGCTAAGAGAGGCGGCTTGCTTCACGATATAGGCAAGGCAATAGACCATGAGTTTGACGGTTCACATGTAGAACTTGGATACGAATTTGCAAAGAAATATAAAGAACAAGAGGGAGTTCTTCACGCTATACAGGCGCATCACGGCGATGTTGAGCCAAAAACGGTGGAGGCATGTATTGTACAGGCTTCTGACGCGATATCAGCGGCAAGGCCCGGAGCCAGGCGTGAGAATGTTCAAAACTATATTAAACGCCTTGAAAAACTTGAGGAGATCGCGGCTTCATTCGACGGAGTTGATACATCGTTTGCCATACAGGCGGGCAGAGAGATTCGTATTATTGTTAAACCTGATATAATTTCTGAAGATCAGATGGTTCTGGTTGCACGCGACATAGTAAAAAGGATAGAGGAAGAACTTGAATATCCAGGGCAGATAAAGGTCCATATTATAAGAGAAAACCGGGCTATAGATTACGCGAAATAAAACATTGTTGATCACAGGGGGCTGTCCCACAAGGCAGACCCCCTTATTTAATAGGAGGGTTGTTATGAATATTCTGGCCATAGGAGACGTTGTCGGGTCAGCCGGATGCGAGCATGTTCGAAGGCATTTAGCGCCGCTAAAAAAGCTTAAGGGAATAGATATTTGCATAGTAAATGGCGAAAACTCGTCAGACGGAAACGGAATTACGCCAGTATCGGCTCAGAATTTGCTGGACAGTGGAGCAGATGTTATAACAACCGGAAACCATGTTTACAAGCGACGGGAGATATATGAGTATTTAGATGGCCCAAGCTCCGTCATAAGGCCTGCAAATTATGTAGAAAACAATCCGGGACAAGGATATTATATAGTCGATAAAGGAAGCGTGAGGGCAGCTGTAATAAACCTTGCCGGAACAATGCATATGGAGCCTGTTCAAAATCCATTTTATTGTGTAGATAAACTTTTAGAAAAAGATGATATACGTGACTGCAAAATAAAAATTGTGGACTTTCACGCGGAGACAACTTCAGAAAAAAGGGCAATGGGGTTTTATCTTGCCGGACGCGTAAGCGCTGTTTTCGGAACACATACACATGTTCAAACAGCGGACGAACAAATAATTAAAGACAGTACGGGTTATATTACAGACATAGGGATGACAGGACCCATACAATCTGTTTTAGGTGTCAAATCACATATAATAATAGAAAAACTGAAGACAAATATGCCGGCAAGGTTTGAAAATGAAAAAGGAGATTGCTTTATGTGCGGTTGTATTTTTGAAATTGACAACGGCACAGGACATACCTTGTCTGTTGAACGCATTGATATAAGATAGGCGGTGTTGGTTATATGAAAAGGATTATGATTCGCGGTGTTGCAGTGCTTTTGCTGTTCACATTGATATTTTTAGCGGCAGGGTGCAATAAAAATGGCAGTGAAAGTAAAAACGGGACAAATGCAGGAGCCCCTTCAAAGCGTGAGGTGTTAAGACTGCCGATAGCTCTGGAGGACAGCGTCAACCCGTATCTTGCAAAAAGCACGATCAATCATAGTTTAACGGGGCTTCTCTTTGACTCGCTTTACTACGTAAACGGGAACTACAGCACAAAACCGCAGATAGCCGGCAGTGAAACAATAGAAGGGCTGAAGATTACAGTGACCCTTGACTCAAATAAGAAATTTTCAAAGGGCTCATATATAACAGCGCAGGACGTGGAGTACTCATTTTCCCTTGCAAAACAGAGTGAGTATTATGCGCCGCTTGTATCAAACATAAAGAGCGCAAAGGCGTCCGGAAGCAAAATAATAACGTTTACTCTGGGAGATAATGACGCTTATGCGCTTGCATCATTAAGCTTTCCTATAATCTCCTCCGGCACCGATATAAAAAACAAGTCATATATACCGTTATCATCCGGAAGATATGAAATAAAGGATGAAAACGGCATAAAATATCTTAAGCCGAATGCGCATTGCAAGGACTTTTCGTCTAAGAGTAAAAAAATAGAACTTGTAAATATAACTGACAGTGAGTCAATAATAAGCAGCTTGGTTATCGGCAATATAGACAGCATGTTCAATGATTTGAGCGCCGGCCATTACGAGAGGATAAATGCGGGCACTAAAGATGTTGTGATGAATAATTTTATATATTTAGGGATTAACAGATATAAGGGAAGTTTGTCTGATAAAGAGCTCAGAAAAGCTATTAGCACAATTATAAACAGAGAAAAAATAGTAAACGAAGGCTTTAAGGGTTACGCCAAGGAAACTTTTACGCCTTTTAATCCGGACTGGTATGCAGTCGCCGCCATAAAACAGCCGGGAAAGGACGCAAATATTGCAGACGCAGTAAAGTATATAAAGGACAATAAACCAAAAGCTATATTAAGGCTTGTTGTAAATGCAGACAATGAATTTAAAAAAGATGCGGCGGAGATCATTGCAAAGGCGCTGCGTGATAACGGAATAGATGTCAACGTGGAGGCGCTTGCGTTCAAGGGGTATGATTCTGCCGTTAAAGCGGGAAGGTACGACCTGTTTGTCGGGGAGATGAAACTTACGGACAACATGAATATTTATCCGCTGCTAAATAACAGGGACGAAACATACGCAAGCTTTCAGCAGCTTCATGACAAAACTAAAAATTTGCAGGAGTTTATCGATGACTTTTATAACGAATTACCGTTCATCCCACTGTGCTACAGGAAGGGGATCACGGCTTTTTCAAGGGATATAGCGGTCGAGGTGGAGAGTTTGCAGAATGATATTTATAAGAATATAGGTCAGTGGTATTTAAAATAACGATTATTTTTAGTTGAATACAGCATAAAAATATAGTATAATGTGCAGACCGATGGATACGTTCAAACATAGCCTAGCGATTGTAATACAGTTACTTAAGTTATTTTCTGCACTTATAGATTTTTAGTTAAAAAAGAGGTGTATTCATTTGATAAAAATAGAGAGGCCTTTGGGTGTAATAGAGATTACAGATGAATATTTTTCACAGCTTATAGGCAATGTAGTTCCTGCCTGTTACGGTGTTGTGGGAATGTCTAACAGCAACACCAAGCAGGGTATAAGGTCTTTTTTGTATAAAGGCCGTGATTTTATAGACCGCGGTGTTACAGTTCACAGCGACGGGGAGGGCCTTATCGTGGACCTTCATATAGTTGTAACCTATGGGGTTAATATTACAGAGGTCGTCAAGAGCATTGTAAACAAGGTCGGGTATACAGTCCAGCAGGCCACTGATTTAAAAGTGAAAAATGTCAATGTTCACGTTGACTCAATGATTTAAAATAAACGGCTTATTAAGGCAGAGGAGTTGCAAGCGAATTGATTACTGGAGCAATTTTTCGTGACGCCGTAATTTCGGCTTCTAATAATATCAACAACAATAAAAAAGAGGTAAACGCCCTTAATGTCTTTCCCGTTCCGGACGGGGACACAGGAACAAACATGGCAATGACAATGGCAGCGGCTGCAAGGGAAGTGGCCCATATTGATGACTTCGCACCGGTCAGTGTTGTGGCAAGCGCCGCGGCAAATGCCCTTTTGAGAGGGGCCAGGGGAAACTCGGGAGTCATACTCTCACTGATATTCAGAGGGATTGCAAAAGGTCTTAAGGGGTGCCAGCAGGCGAACGGAGCCAATATGGCCGCCGCGCTTATGCTGGGGGTGGATTCGGCTTATAAAGCCGTTATGAAACCGACGGAGGGTACAATACTCACAGTTGTGAGAATAGCGGCGCAGGACGCCACTGAAATGGCCCTTGATACGGATATAAGATTTGCACAAGTATGGGAAGAGGTCTGTAAAAGCGCCAAAGAAACTTTGGACAAAACGCCAAGTATGCTTCCTGTACTTAAAAAGGCCGGCGTAGTCGACGCGGGCGGGCAAGGTCTTGTCTGCATTTTTGAGGGTATGAGAAGTGTCTTTGTCGACGATATAATGATTGAAAGCGAAGATGACGGAGTGTCTTCACAGCAGGAGACCGTGATTAAAACGGCGGTTGTGGACGCCGATATAGAGTTTGGATATTGTACAGAGTTTCTTGTAGATAAACCCGACGACAAAGAGCAGGACGCAACAAGGCTTAGAGCGTATCTTGAATCTATAGGGGACTGTGTCGTTGTTGTGGACGACGATGAAATAATAAAAGTGCATGTTCACTCAAACGAGCCGGGAAGCGCAATACAGGAAGGTTTAAAGTTCGGTGCGCTTATGAACATAAAGATAGAAAATATGAGGCAGCAGCATCAAAATGCCGTGTGGGGAGCGGCTCAGGATGTAGAGCAGAATATACCTCTTGAAAAGGCGGAGCCTGAAAATGTTTACG
>JAIRUF010000018.1 GCA_031254555.1 Oscillospiraceae bacterium
TCGCCCTGTTTCCCGCACAGGCAGAGGCTTTCTTTAACAAGCGGGATGAAAAGTTGAAGCATACATTTAATTATAGAATAGAAAAACTCGACTAATGGAGGTGTTTTTAATTGCTGTTAGGTCAAGAAATTTCTTTTGTTGATTCGCTGTTGATCTCAGTGGCCGGGATATTTATCGTTTTTTTAGCGCTTATTCTTCTTGCGGTTATAGTTTCTGTTATATCAAAGGCCGTCTCTTATATTAATGACAAGTATGCGCATAAGCCTTTGCCTGCGCAAAGTGAAGAGAATGCCCCCGCAAGCACTTCGGCCGGCACCGCTTTACCCGAAACAAAATCAGCGGGTTCCTTAACTCTTATAGGTGTGGCTCCGGAAGAGGCCGCTGTGATAATGGCTGTTGTAAGCCATAGGAGCAAAGTTCCGCTCAACAGGTTGGTTTTTAAATCAATAAAGCTAATGGAGGACTAAAATAAATGAAATATATGGTTTCTTTGAACAACAAAACCTATGAGGTGGAAGTCGATGAGACAAGCGCCGCCATTGTCAGTACAACAGACACTGTACCCTCTCCCGTTCCCGCCGCTGTCCCTGCTGTGCAGGAACAAGCACAGGCTCAGGCCAATCCCTCTGCAGTCCCTGCGGCCACGGCTGACGGCACACGCGTCACAGCTCCCATGCCCGGAAGCATACTGTCCTTAAACGTGAGTGAAGGACAGAAAGTAAAATCCGGAGATCTGCTGCTTATTTTAGAGGCCATGAAAATGGAGAACGAAATCTTTGCCCCAAATGACGGGGTTGTAAAACAGGTGCTTGTGACAAAGGGCCAAACTGTAGACACCGATGATGTTCTCATCATCTTATAAGGGGGATGTAAATGAACATTATAGACGTGTTAAAGGGATTTGCTCTAAATTCAGGTCTGGCATCTCTGACATGGCAAGAAGGGGTTATGATGCTGGTCTCCTTTGTTTTGATATATCTTGCGGTGGTTAAAAAGTTTGAACCGCTTCTGCTTTTGCCGATAGCATTTGGAATGCTTCTTGCAAATCTTCCTCAAAGCGGCATTATGGCAGACCCTGCCGGAATCATGGATGAGGCTCAAAGAGTCGCCGGCGCCCATTGGTATGACAGCGGAGTTTTGCGGCTTATATACGCGGGGGTTAAAAGCAGTATCTTCCCTTGCCTTATTTTCCTCGGCGTGGGAGCTATGACAGATTTTGGGCCGCTTATTGCCCGTCCGTCAAGCCTTTTGCTGGGAGCTGCCGCCCAGTTTGGCATATTCGCCGCGTTTGCAATAGCTATTTCCATTGGAATTTTCTCGCCCGAACAATCGGCTGCAATATCAATAATAGGCGGGGCCGACGGACCGACGGCTATTTTTACCGCATCCAAATTAGCGCCTGAACTCTTAGGGCCCATAGCGGTCGCAGCTTATTCGTACATGGCTCTTATCCCCATGATTCAGCCCCCGATAATGCGTGCGCTTACCACTAAAAAAGAGCGCGAAGTCAAAATGGATCAACTGCGCAGGGTGAGCAAGGCTGAAAAAATTATCTTTCCAATTGCCGTATCGGTGGTATGCATACTCCTTATCCCCGATGTAGCGGCCCTTATCGGCATGCTTATGCTCGGCAATCTGTTCCGTGAGTCAGGAGTGGTTGAGCGCCTGTCCGACACCGCGCAAAACTCGCTTATCAACATTGTCACCATCATGCTCGGCGTTTCAGTCGGAGCGACGGCTCAGGGACATTTATTCCTGCAGGTGCAGACCCTTGCAATAATAGGTCTTGGCCTGCTCGCCTTTGCGTTCGCCACAGTCGGCGGCGTGCTTTTGGGTAAGCTTATGTTCTTTTTGACAAAGGGCAAGGTCAACCCGCTTATAGGTTCTGCGGGCGTTTCCGCGGTTCCCATGGCTGCCCGCGTTGCCCAGGTTGAGGGTCAAAAGGCAAATCCCTCTAACTTTTTGCTCATGCACGCAATGGGACCAAACGTTGCGGGCGTAATCGGCTCTGCGGTTGCGGCAGGCTTTATGCTCCTGCTTTTCAGCTCTAAATAAACTCTTTTCGTATACTACATATATTATATATGAGGAATTTTAAATGAACAGCGGTCCGGCTTTTAAAATACCGGACCGCTGTTTGCTTTAACTGCTTAGCATATAGACTGCAAAGCTCATGGAGGCTTGTTTTCGTTCACACAGGACGGACACATAGCATAAAAACAATAAATTGCAGTCCGGTAAAATGTCTACGTCCGCCTTCACGCCGTGAATGACTGCCGCCCGATACCCAACAGTTTTCGTATGACATAGAACGCATGGATAAGCACCTATATAGGCTGTTGTTATTAGATTTAATTTATGATATAGTTTTCTAAATAAGTGTTCAAGTATCAAGACGTTTGGGGTGATTTGTATGCCGGCACCGTTGGCGGACAGGCTTCGGCCGCAGTCCTTAGACGATATAGTAGGGCAAAAACATCTGCTCGGCCAAGGGTCGGCCCTTAGGAATATAATCCTTTCAGGGACTCTGCCCAACCTTATATTTTACGGACCTTCAGGGGTGGGCAAAACTACCCTTGCAGGCATAATCGCCTTATCTACAAACAGGACGCTGCGCAAGTTAAACGGTACGAACGCATCCATATCAGACATTAAGGACATTGTGGCCCAGCTGGACACACTGGCCGCTCCCAACGGCGTGCTTTTATACCTTGACGAGATACAATATTTTAATAAAAAACAGCAGCAGTCGCTTTTAGAGTATATAGAAAACGGGAAGATAACCCTGATTGCGTCAACTACCGAAAACCCTTATTTTTATATCTACAACGCTATTTTAAGCCGCAGCACGGTATTTGAGTTTAAAACGGTTGAACCCGGCGAAATTGAAGTCTCTGTAATCAGGGCGTTTGATTTTTTAAGGGATGAGACGGGCGACGGCTATAAGCTGGAAAAGGGCGTGTCAAAATATATCGCAAGCGCTTGCGGCGGCGATGTCAGAAAAGCCATCAACGCCGTTGAGCTTTGTTTCTTGACCGCACAGCCAAAGAATAAAACCAGGACTATAACCCTGCAAAATGCCAAGGAGCTTACGCAGAGATCCGCCATGAAATATGACAGAGACGGCGATGAGCACTACGATATCCTGTCAGCCTTTCAAAAGTCCATGCGCGGGTCGGACGCAAACGCCGCCCTTCACTATCTTGCAAGGCTGCTGGAGGCCGGAGACCTTGCATCCGCAACTCGCAGGCTCATGGTGTGCGCCTGTGAGGATGTGGGGCTTGCGTACCCTTTGATCATCCCCATAGTCAAGTCCGCCGTAGACGCCGCCTTCCAAGTCGGTTTGCCTGAGGCCAGGATTCCCCTTGCAGATGCAGTTGTCCTTGTGTGCAACAGCCCTAAATCAAACTCTGCATATATTGCCATAGACAAGGCCATCGGTGATGTACGTAAGGGCAAAACCGGGCCTATTCCGCGGCATTTACAAAACGTCCATTTCGACGGTGAAGACAATGAAAACAAGGGGCAGTTTTACAACTACCCCCATGAATATAAAAATCACTGGATCTGCCAGCGGTACCTTCCGGATGACATCAAGGACGCCTCGTATTATCAATACGGTGAAAACCGCAACGAACAGGCCGCCAAAGAATATTGGGATAAAATTAAAGGTTTGTGATAATGGCTGCGGTTATCCCGCTTCCCACAGCCAATGCGGCCGCCGTCTTGATAAGCGCGGCTCTCCACTCCAATTTCTTTTTTCTTATCCTTTTATTTTGCGGAGGTTTTTCCATTCGCTGTATCAAATTTAATGCCTGCTTTTGCAGTTTGTCATGAGCGACATAACTGTGCTCCGGTTTTACAAAAAGCAGCACCCTGTCAAAATAGTCGTTGCCTGTGTCTTTTATCTCAAGAACTTGCATATTTACACCTTTTATCATATAAGCTCCCTCCTTGGAGTAGTTTTGGCGATTTCTGAGATAAATATTCTATTATTTGTCAAGAGTTTTTTTTAAAAAAATTATTACTTCAATTTTTTGTTATACAGATAGTATTATATTTCTTCACAATATTGTGGAAAACTCGGTGGAAAATGTGTATAACTCTGCCTTTTTTAACTTTAGTTCATGGCTTTTTTTAATATTTGCCATTTATGTGGAGAAAATTAACGCAAAAATTTTTTCTATTACGCACGGTTAAATCGACTTTACGATGACAAAAAAACAAGGCAATTTACACAAAAGATTGACTTGTTTTACGCCAAGTTTCCATTGTTAAAAGCAGACATAAAAATCGTAAAAAATCGCTAAATTTTATGGATAGATACGGGTGTTAAAAAATGCAGATTAAAGAGGTTCAAAACGGTATTTTAGTGTCGGGCGAGCGGGTATTTTCTCCCTCTCTTTGCCTGGACTGCGGACAGGCATTTAGATGGGAACAGTATGACAACGTATGGCACGGGGTCGCAAAGGGCCGTTCTTTAAGCTTGCAGCAGACAAAAGACGGAGTACTTTTTTATTCCTCGCCAGAAGATTTTTATGACCTATGGTTTGACTACTTTGACTTGAGCCGGGACTACAGCGCTATTTTAGAGTCATTTAAGGACGACGAGCATTTAAATCTCGCCGCTTTGGAATTCTGCGGTATTCGCATTTTGAACCAGGACCCATGGGAAGCTCTTTGCTCGTTTATAATATCTCAAAACAATAATATCCCCAGAATCAAAGGCATAATCAAAAGGTTGTGCGAAAATTTCGGAAAACCTCTGGGATACGGGGATTACTCTTTCCCCGGCCCGCAGGTTATCGCGGGCCTGACGCTGGACGATTTAGCGCCTTTGCGCGCGGGATTCCGCAACAAATACATACTGGACGCCGCACAAAAGATCTCATGCGGAGAGGTCAACTTAAATCACTTACACAATATGCCGATTGAACTTGCGCAAGATGAGCTTATAAAGATAAAGGGCGTGGGCGCAAAGGTTGCCGCTTGTACCCTTTTGTATGGCTGCCGTCATATGGACTCTTTTCCGATAGACGTATGGGTCAGCAGGATTCTCTCTGAACTG
>JAIRUF010000111.1 GCA_031254555.1 Oscillospiraceae bacterium
CAGCGATGTCAAGTCCCGCATGAAAGCTCCACTTACCTGAAATAGGGTCATTCCTATATCCGAACCCTGAGCTTATCTCCCCATCCTTTTGCGCTATTGGCGGAGTTATTGCCGTTGTTATCGTATATCTAGCAAAGCTGGTCTTTGTTGGGGCCTTGCCGTCTGACACATCTATTACAGGCCCGCCCATGCCGATTTTGCCGCTTTTTTGCTGCATTATATCACTGGTTGTTTTTTCTGTGTTATCGTCTTTCTCCTGCTTCCATTGGTTCGACGGCGCCATAACAAATTTCACCGCGCTTTGAAAGACGTCTTTAATGCCGGTGATCCCCATGTCATAGGACATTATTTTATCAAATTCGCTTTTGACCGAGACAAAGCTATCGCCCCCCACTTTTGACATCAAAAACAGCGCCATAAACAGCACTATACAAATGATCACCTGGATCATTATGAGAAAGGTCATATAATCCCTTTTCTTTTCGGTCTTGTCCTCATCCATGTCATTAACCGGCATTTGCGCATCGCCTAACGGTATATCCTCATAACTTCTTTCATATTCTTGTTTACTTTCCATATCAAATCACCCAGTTAATTTATATGTTAGTATGTTATGTTAAATTACTTGTAAACTTTAAATTCACGCTACGTTATATCATTTTAATGCAAATATCACTGTTATATCCGCAAACACTCAACTTCGAGTGTTTGCGGTTCAGTATTTAAGCATCCTTAATCTTTTTTCATTTGGCCCAAGATAGTCAACTGCCATCAACAACTCATATGATCAGACATTGATGCCGTCAATATGTATCAGCCTGTGTGAGGTATAGTCATAGGAATTTAAGGGCCGGTTGTCTGAATCCATAGTGTGACACGAAATATATATATTATTTTCACTGGGCTCTTCTCCGACCTTTACCACAAATAAGCTGTGTGTGTAACTGTCTTTGTCAAACCTTAACTGTATAACATCTCCTATGTGAGTTTCACTTATAGGCGCTTCATGCCCATACGGCCCAACTGATTTATTTTTGGTTAAAAAATTATAGAGGTATTGCACTCCGCTCCATGCCGCGCTTCTTTTTTTTGAGGATACATAAAACCATCCCAAATCAGGAACGTAGTTCATAACAGCCCCGCCCGCATAGATGCACTGTGATACAAAGTTTGTGCAGTCGCCGCCCATTCCGTCAAAATTATAATAGGCCGAATTGCGGCCAAACGCCCATTTATGAGCATATTCGACAGCTCTATCTCTATTATATTCTTTAAATTTCATCATACCGCCTCCATTAAAATACTATTTTAATCTATTTGCATATATGATATCTAAATAAAAAATCAGATAAAACCAAAGCGGCTTTTATCTGATTAAATATGGCTAGCTGTCTTATTTTCTTATTTATAAAGTATACTGTTAAGCTTTCTTATAAGCTCGTCGTCCGGCTCCTTAACTCCCCTTAATTTATAATTTATTTTCAACTTGTCCCACTTTTGGATACCTGCTGTGTGATACGGTATAAGCTCTGCCTTTGAGACTTTAAACTCCTTGCATATTTTGTTAAGCTCTTTTATATTATTCTCATCGTCTGTGATTCCCGGGACAATCACCTGCCTTAAAACAACTTCTGCCCCAGAGCTTTTGCACACACTTAAAAATTCCATCAACGTGTCATAGGATTTGATGTCACCCGTTATTTCTCCATATTTTTCTCTTTGCGCATGCTTAATGTCTAGTATAACCTGGTCTGTAACAGTCAAGAGTTTTGGGATTTCAGAGGTTACAATGCTACCCGCTGTATCCAAGGCTGTGTGAATACCCATCTCCTTCAGCCTCTTAAAAAACTCATATATAAATTCCGCCTGCAACAGAGGCTCCCCGCCTGACGCAGTGACGCCGCCATTTCTTGAAAAATACGGTTTGTACCTTAGTATCTTACCGATAAGTTCGTCAACGCTCAGCCGAATGTTTCCACAGCTCTCCCACGTGTCCGGATTATGGCAGTATATACAGCGCAGAGGGCAGCCTTGAAAAAACACAACCACCCGAAGCCCCGGCCCGTCATGCCCGCCCAGAGACTCTATTGAGTGTATGACCCCTGTGATATCTTTATACATGACGTCCCTCTGATATCTTCATATGTTATCGTGGAAGGATCTTGCTATAACTTCACGTTTTTGAGTTTCGCTCAGTGAATTGAACCTTACTGCATACCCGGACACCCTAATTGTCAGCGTAGGGTATTTTTCCGGGTGGTCCATCGCGTCCTGAAGCACTTCCCGGTCCAGAACATTCACGTTTAAGTGATGAGCGTCTTGGCAGAAATAACCTTCAATTACAGACACCATATTATCCCTTTGCGAATCCTTTTTGCCAAGCGTTGCCGGAACTATAGACAAAGTGCAGGATATGCCATCCCTGCAGCAGTCATACGGTATTTTGGCAACGGAATTGAGCGACGCCAACACTCCGCTTACATCCCTTCCGTGCATTGGGTTAGCACCCGGCGCAAATGGCTCGCCCTTACTGCGTCCGTCAGGCGTTGCCCCTGTCTTTTTGCCGTACACTACATTTGAAGTTATGGTAAGGATTGATAGTGTGTGCTTTGATCCCCTGTATGTTTCATGCTTGCACAACTCATTGTAGAAATCCTCCACAACACTTTTTGCCAACAGGTCAACTTTATCGTTGTCATTGCCGTATTTGGGGAAGTCCCCATCTATTTCAAACTCCGACACAATATTATTTTCATCAAATACAGGCCTTACCCTTGCATATTTAATTGCGCTTAAAGAATCGGCAACAACCGAAAGGCCCGCTATTCCAAAAGCCATCAACCGCTCCACAGCAGTGTTTATAAGCGCCATCTGAATTTTTTCGTATGCATACTTGTCATGCATATAGTGGATCACATTCATGGTGTTTACATAAAGATTACATAGCC
>JAIRUF010000048.1 GCA_031254555.1 Oscillospiraceae bacterium
CCGGAGTATGAACAGGCCCTTGCGTCTAAGACGCGTCAGGCTGAATACACGGGCAGGAACGAGTTTGGCGAAAAGATAATGGCCATGACCTTTTTACTTCCCGCGTCCGAAACAGAAAACACCGGAGCTATACGTTATATGATTTCTCTCCAAAGTGTAGACAAGCAGGTGGGCATAATGCTTGTGGCGTCATTTTTGGTGTTGGTCATTGTTATAACGCTTGTGACTATATCCGGCGTTTATTTTACGCAGTCAATTGTAAACCCTGTCCGCAAGATAAATGAAACGGCAAAGCAAATAGCCAAGGGAGACCTAAATGCCAGAATAGAGAGCAATCAATACAACGATGAGATCGGTGAGCTGTGTGAAACAATAAATTATATGGCCTCAGAGATTGGCCAGTCTGACAGAATGCGCAATGATTTTATTTCAACCGTGTCACACGAGATGAAAACCCCCTTAACCGCTATAAAAGGTTGGGGTGAGACTCTGTTGCAAATGGGGGACACTGATCCCTCGCTTACCCAAAAGGGGCTGGACGTAATCATTGATGAGGCAGCAAGGCTTACAGGTGTTGTTGAAGATCTTTTAGACCTCTCAAAGATAGTGAACGGCAACATGTCTTTAAGGAAAGAAAAGATAGATGTCTTAGCGGAACTTGATGACGCTGTATACGTGTTTAAAGACAGATCCATGCGTGAGGGAATAGATTTGATGTACAACGTGCCGGACGCACCGGCGCCAATGGAGGCTGATGGTAACAGGATAAAACAGGTTTTTGTCAACATCCTTGACAATGCATTTAAATACACTGAACAAGGCGGGAAAATATCTATATACGCCGAGGTAAGAACGCAAGAAACGATGGATCCTGATATGTGCGAACTATGCATATATGTGGAGGATACAGGCAGGGGTATATCGCCAGAGGATCTGCCAAGGATAAAAGAAAAATTTTATAAGTCAAACATATCAATAAGGGGCTCGGGTATTGGGCTTGCGGTGTGTGATGAAATAATGAAACTGCACGACGGCACACTTGACATTAAAAGTCAATTGGGCCAAGGGGCGCTCGTAACATTGGTATTCCCTGTAGAAAAAATAATTTTTAACGTTGAAACCTCCGCACCGGCGGAGGAAAGGGGCACAGAGAATGAGTAAAAGAAACTCGGCAAATGTAGGCGGACAGGCCCTTATAGAGGGTATATTGATGCGTGGGCCCAAAGGGGCTGTAATGGCGCTTAGGCTGCCAGACGGAACAATAGAAGTTGAGCCTAAAAAAGAGAAGAGGCTTAAGGATAAATATAAAGTATTTGCATGGCCTCTGCTGCGCGGTGTAGCTGGATTTATAGAGTCAATGGTATTTGGCTACAAATGCTTAATGGAATCAGCGGATAAATCAGGCTTTGAGGAAAATGATGAAGACCTGTCTAAATTTGATGTATGGATCAATGAAAAACTTGGCGACAAGTTTATGTCTGTGGTAGGAGTTTTATCGCTTGTTTTTGGGCTTTTGCTGTCTTTTGGACTCTTTGTTTATCTGCCGGTACTGGCCGTGGATATGTTCGATAAATATCTAACCGGTAACACTCTTTTAAGTTGGCATCCTTTCTTTGAGGGGCTGCTGCGGGTCATAATACTTGTGATCTATATGGCGTCCGTATCTAGGATGAAGGAAATCAAGCGCGTGTTTATGTATCACGGAGCGGAGCACAAGTCGATATACTGCTATGAAAATGGTGAAGAGCTTACACTTGAAAATGTAAAAAAGCAATCCAGATTTCACCCCAGGTGCGGCACAAGTTATTTGTTTGTCATGGTGTTTGTGGGAATTTTAGTGTCAACTGTTACGATAAAGATTTTCCCCGGGCTCAATGAGATAAGGTGGCTGTGGACTTTGGTTAAAGTACTTATTATGCCTGTTATAATGGGGCTTGGGTATGAGCTTCTTAAAATATCCGGCAGGTATGACAATTTGTTCACCAAAATAATTTCCGCTCCCGGCCTTTGGATGCAGAGGCTTACAACTCAGGAGCCTACTGATGATATTATAGAGGTTGGGATAGCTTCGCTAAAAGCTGTAATAGATGATCCAAACTCAGGCATTGTGCGCGAATCTGCAAGCGGTGATGACAGTTACGGTACAATAAATAAAAGCGTTGGAAATATTGATTGATGACATACAAAGACATTTATATAGCGGGCATAAAAAGTCTTAAGGCCGCGGGGATTGACAATGCTGAGTTTGACGCAAGACTGATATTTGAGCAGTGCTTTGGAATTGACAGGGCAGCCTTAGCTTTAAGCGGGGATAAAAGAGCTGACGTGCACGCATACAATCTGTTTTTAGATATGATAAAGCGCCGGGAGGAAAGGGAACCTCTTCAGTATATACTTGGAAACTGGCCTTTTATGGGCCTTGAATTTCATGTGGGTCCGGGAGTGTTGATTCCCCGGCCTGAAACACAGCAGTTAGCCGAAATTGCCGTTAAGAAAATAAATGAAGGTAAGTCTGTGGTGTTTGACCTTTGCGCTGGCAGCGGCTGTATAGGGCTGTGTGTCGCTTATTATTGTAAGAATACTGATGTGTATCTAATAGAAAAATCACAACAGGCCGCCGAGTATTTAAATCGGAATATAAAAAGATTAAATATAAGGAATGCACATGCCATGATTGGTGACATTAAAGATGGTTATCTTCCGTTTAATATACCAGAGCCGGACATAATCCTGTGTAATCCTCCGTATATTAGAAGCGATGAGATAAATCGCCTTCAAGAAGAGGTGCAAAAAGAGCCGGTAATGGCACTGAACGGCGGGGAAGACGGACTTGAATTTTACAGAGTACTTGCGGATAAATGGTTGAGATATATAAAAAAAGACGGCAGCTTGATAATGGAGTGCGGTCAGGGTCAGGAATCAGACATAACTGATATTTTTAGAGGGAAATGTAAGAATATAAAGATATTTAAAGATTTTAACGGAATACCGCGCATAATAGATTGTGAAAACGCAATAAAAATTACTTAATTTGAAATTTATTATTGACGATTTATAATTTTTACTGTAATCTTTTAATGATAGGATGTTTATTATGATTGCAGTATTTTATAACCATATTAATGTAGATTCTAAATATTAAACTGCGCAAAATTTGATGTGTATTTTATAATGGATCAGGTCTTATAAGCAGTGAATAGGAATGGTTTTATCATATGTTTTTAACTTTAATAAGGGGCGGGGATTTCTTAGCCGTGTTTGTGGGAATTGCGGCGTCTTTGTTTGTTGTGTTTTGCACATTGCCGATCCATGAGTTTGCGCATGCGTACACAGCAAATAAAATGGGGGACGACACGGCCAAAAGGCAAGGCAGGCTAACCCTTAACCCAATCGCCCATTTAGACCCGTTTGGCTCACTTATGATTTTGCTTGTTGGATTTGGCTGGGCAAAACCTGTGCCGATAAATGACAGGAACTTTAAAAACAGGCGGCGCGGAATTGTTCTTACTTCGCTTGCGGGCCCTGCGTCCAATATCGTCATGGCTTTTATAATGATAGTTTTGATGAATATAATCATCTTTTTTACGAATATGAATTCAAGCATGTTTGCATACGCTCTGTTTTTGTTTTTCAGTTTTGCGTCAAACATAAATATAATGCTTGCGTTATTCAACTTGTTGCCGATTCCCCCGCTTGACGGGTACAGGGCACTGTCAACAGTGCTCCCGGCTGACATTGAATACAAAGTATCAAGGTATGAAAACTATATAATGATTGGTGTTTTAGTGTTTGCGTTTTCAGGATTTTTATCAAAACCACTGGTGTCTGTATCGGGCTTTATATTTACCCTGCTTGACAGTCTTGCAAGTCTGCCATTTCGCGCACTGTCTTAAGGGAAATTGATTATGGAGAAGATTTCTTATAAAATAGAGGTTTTTGAAGGGCCGATGGATTTATTGCTTCATTTGATAAGCAAGCATAAACTTAATATAATGGACATACCCATATTTGAGCTGGTGGAGCAGTACACAGATTATGTACGGAGTATGCGGGAAAGCAATATGGAGGTTTCCAGTGAATTTTTAGATATGGCCGCAAGGCTTGTACATATCAAAACCGTATCCCTGTTGCCGGTCCACGAAGAAGCGGACATTTTAAAATCTGAGTTGGCGGGTGAACTGCTGGAATACAGGGACTGTCAGATTATGGCAGGCAAACTTTTAAGTATGGCCAATGGGTTTGACTTAATACCCAGAGCGCCACAGCCGTTTGAGAGGGACTATTCGTATAGCTGTCTGCATGAGCCTGATGAAATTTTTAATGCATACAAGTCCGCTGTCGGCAAGGGCCAGCGCAAATTGCCGCCTCCCGCGGAGTCATTTACTGGTATTGTGTCAAGGAAAATAATTTCAGTGACGCTTAAGATAAAGCTTATTCTCAAAAAGATGGTAAAGGGGAGAGCGCAAAATATAGGTTCTCTTTATCAGGAGGCGAAGACGCGCTCTGATCTCGTGGCAACGTTTCTTGCAGTATTAGAGCTTGTTAAAACTAAGAGGATAACGCTCAAAGGCAAAGGGGATGAAATGTGTATTGAACTCTCTTATAGAGACAGATCTTTTGAAGGCAAATAAATTGCAGGCGGCGGCAGAGGCAGTTTTGTTCGCTTGCGGAGATCCGATACATATAAATAAAATATCAGACATTCTTGGTATCAGCACATCACAAACCAGGCAGATACTTTTAAATATTCAAGCAAAGCTTGACGATAACGGCAGCGGCATTTGCCTTGTCATAATGGGGGATCTATATCAACTGTGCGCCAGAGACGAGTTTAAAAACGAGGTAAGGCGTGTGCTTGATATAAGCCGCAACACACCGCTTAAACAAGCGTCGCTGGAAGTGCTGGCAATTGTGGCCTATAATCAACCTGTAACTAAGGCGTTTGTCGAACAGGTAAGGGGTGTGGATTGCTCAGGAGTGTTATCCACACTTTGCCAGAAAGGCTTAGTTGAGGAAAAAGGGCGAATGGATCTTCCTGGGCGTCCGTTGATTTATGGCACAACGCCGGAGTTTTTAAGGAGCTTTTGCATTTCGTCGCTGGATGAATTGCCGCCCCTGCCGGAATCAAGCGACTGCACCGCTGAAGTACAGGGAGAGAATAATTTGTAGTAGTTCAGGTTTTAATGTTATTTTGTTGGCAATAAAAGTTTATATAGAGATTGAAAATATCAAATTTTGATTAGAGGAGGTGTTGATTATTGATTGCACTTAAAATAATCGGCAGGATCATACTTATAATTATTGGATCTGTTTTTGCTTTGGCATTGCTGATTATAAGTATCCCGTTTGTTATTTTAGGGCTTATAATTGCAGCACTTTTGCTTGCTGTTAGGGTTACATTATCTCTTGACGCTGGCGAAGGAGATACGAGATTCCGGTTGAAGTGGGGATTTTTAAAGATCAGGATTTATCCTGAATTGTTTGAGCCGGCCAGAGTGGAAAAGTTCCGGCGCATTTTAGAACCAATTATATATTGGATTAAAATTCGCGTGCAAAGATTTACAGAAAAACGCCGGGAGAAACAAAAAGAAAAAGCGCCTTTGGATCTTGAGGAGATTTGGGAAAAAATCAAGGCCTGGGATTTTGAGGGGGCATACGCAAAGCTTCAGTCATTCTTTAACAGATTAGGCAGGGGAGAGGGAATCACAGAGCTGCTGAAGTACACTGCCTCTAAAACAACAGGTATGTTCGGCAAGATTTTAAACCGAATAATAATCAAAGAACTTTTTGTTGGATTGACGGTGTCAGGGGATGACGCTGCCAGTACGGCGATGAATTATGGGGCCGCAAGCGCTGCAGTATTTCCCGCAATGGGTGCTATATGCGCTAAAATGAAAGTGAGAAAATATGACATTGATCTAAATGCAGATTTCTTGGCAAGGAGAAATTCCGGGCATATACACACAGCCATCGCATTCAGACCACTGTTACTGCTGTTTGTGTTAATAGGATATGCAATTAAAGTATCTGGTAAATTTATTTTCGCTTTTCTTTTTCCCAAAAAGTCAAAAATAGTTGAAAATAATGACGATCAAAATAAAGATGATGTATATGAAAATAAAATTAAAATAGGTGGTGCTTTATCATGAAAGAACAAACATCCGCATCAAGTCTTCTTGGAACGACGATAGAGAAAGTGAAAAATTTGGTAGATGTCAGTACAATAATCGGTGAGCCTGCATACACGGAAGGCGGACTTACAATAATTCCGGTATCAAAGGTTACTTATGGTTTTGCAAGCGGAGGTACAGACTTCCCCAGCAAAAGCAATAAAGAGGTTTTTGGCGGAGCCGGCGGGGCAGGTATTACAATTACCCCCGTAGCGTTTTTACTAATTCAGGACGGAACTGTCACAATCAAACATATCACGGCTTATGACAGTGCAGCAGAAAGAATGGTAAGCCTTGTCCCCGATATGTTTGATAAGGTTACGGGATTTATGAACAAAAATAAAAACAGAAACAAATAATAGACTCCAAATGATTTTTTTACAACCGCCTGCATATTTATTAAAATGGCAGGTGGTTGTTTTGTTTAAGAAAATATCGTTATTGGTTATAGTAATAACACTAATATTTGCATTGTCATTAAGCGCGTCAGCACTTAAAGTGTCAGCGGATGCTGCAGTGCTAATAGAGGCAAACAGCAAAGAGGTTATTTTTGGCAAAAATGAAAATAAAAAGCGCTCGATGGCAAGCACCACAAAAATAATGACAGCGCTTATCACCCTTGAAGAAGGCAGGCATAACGATGTTGTTGTGACCACAAAAGATATGGTAAGTGTGGAGGGAACATCCATGGGACTTATAGAGGGGGATAGCGTCACCATGAAAAGTCTGGTTTACGGGATGCTGCCCCCCTCCGGTAACGATGCCGCAAACGTTGCCGCGATATCCATTGCAGGAACAACGGCCAGCTTTGCAAAACGTATGAACGAGAGGGCAGCACAAATAGGAATGAAAAACACGAACTTTGTGACTCCTTCTGGGCTGGACCACAAGGATCATTACTCAACCGCCTATGATATGGCATTGCTTGGCGCTCAGGCCATTAAAAATCCGGAATTCAGGTCGATTTGTTCATCAAGAAGCACGCGGTTAAGCTATGGTAACCCGCCGTATTTAAGGACTCTAACTAACCATAATTCACTCCTTAAACGATATAAATATGCAATTGGAATTAAAACCGGGTTTACTAAAAAGAGCGGAAGATGCTTGGTCTCGGCCGCTGAAAAGGACGGGGTCTTACTGATTGCTGTTACTTTAAGGGCTCCCAATGACTGGGATGACCACATTAAAATGTTTGATTACGGATTTTCAAAGTATGAAAGAGTGAAGCTTGACTCAAACTTAGAGCAGTATTCGCTTAAAGTCGTTGGGGGAGATGTAAAAAAAGTGCCGGTTAAGTGCGCATATCATCCTGAGTTTACCGCAAAACTTGACAGTGATGTTAAAATAAAACGTACGATAGAAATTAAGCATTTTGAATACGCGCCCATAATAGAAGGCGATATCGTCGGCGTGGCAAAGTATTATGACGGGCGGACTCTTGTGTGCGAGGTTCCGATAATAGCGTCTCTTAGTGTTGATATGACAGGCGAGGAAATAAAAGAGAACAAAGATGTAAAAAAAGATTCTTTCTTTGAAAAATTCTTTGGAGGGAAAGATTAAAAATAAGGAGCAAAAAATGGCTGACGACAAAATCAGGCTGCAAAAGTATCTGGCCGAGTGCGGAATAGCTTCCCGAAGAAAGTCCGAGGAGCTTATTGCTGCGGGCAAAGTGTATGTAAACGGAAAAAAATCAGGCATAGGGGACACGGTTGATCCGAAAAAAGATATGGTATCAGTGGACGGGCGAAAAGTCTCAAAAAATAAAACAATGAGATATATAATGCTCTACAAGCCAAGGGGATTTATAACGACCATGAGCGATGAGCAGGGGCGCAAATGCGTGGCCCAGCTTATAACGGACGTGAATGCCAGAGTTTATCCGGTGGGAAGGCTTGACAGGGATTCAGAAGGACTGCTGCTGATTACAAACGACGGTGAGTTTGCAAACGCTATGATGCATCCCGCAAGGCATGTCCCAAAAACATATCGTGTAACCGTGCGTCCGGATATAGGCGAGGAGCAAATAACAAAGATGATGACCGGCATGATGATAGATGAGAAAAAAACAATGCCGGCAGAGGTAAAGGTTATATTAAAAGAATCAAACAGAACCGTTATTGAGGTTGTAATCTGTGAGGGCAGAAACCGCCAGATAAGAAAGATGTGCGAAGAACTCGGATTGGAAGTCGCAAGGCTCAAAAGGATGGCTGTAGGGCCTGTAAAGCTGGGTATGCTGCAGCAGGGCAAGTGGCGTGACCTGTCCAAGCAAGAGGTTGACGGCTTGTTAAAAGCCGCACATATAAAACATGAAAATTATTAATATAAATTAAGATGATTGACAGCAAAAGAGAGTTTGCAAATTTTTAATTTTGCTCAGCATTCGTCAATGAGAAAAAGGACGGGCTTTGTTTGAAAAGCATGGTAATGTGTTACAAAAGGGTTGGTTATTGATCGGAGTTTATTTCAATGAGAAAATCATAGCTGTTCCCTGTATATATTACATCATGATTCAGATATGCTAAAGATTGACAAAAGCATATAATAATTGATACAATAAATAAAAAATACGTCAAAAAACTAAAAGCAGGCGGGCAAAATCTACCGGCTGCTTTTAAGGGGATTTGTATAAGTGATAAAAAGTATGACAGGCTATGGCAGGGCAAACTCGGAAGTTGATTCAATGGCGATAACGGTGGAGGTTAAAAGCGTGAATCACCGTTATTTTGAGTTGAGTTCAAGGATACCAAGAACATATGGGTTTTTGGATGAAAAGGTTAAAAGCTATCTTCAAAGCGTTATCTCAAGGGGCAAGGTAGAGTGCTATATTCAGATAGACGCACTTGAAATGGATGATGTTATTGTTAGAGTAAATCACTCTCTGGCAGGATCCTATGTGGCTGCTCTAAAAGAGCTTGCTGATAGGCATGAGATAAAAGACGACATATCGGTATCTTCACTTATACGTTACGGGGATATTTTCTCTGTGCACAAAGAACAGGCCGATGAAGACAGGATATGGCAAGCGGTTAAATGTGTTCTGTCACAGGCGGTTGACTCGTTTATTAAGATGAGGGAAAAAGAGGGCGAAAAATTAAAGGACGACATGCTTTTAAGGGCCGGCAACATTATTTCAGAGGTTGAGTTTATAGAACAACGCTCTGGGCAGGTAGTCAAAGAATACACAAAAAAGTTGGAAAATAGAATAAAAGAATTACTTGAAGACGCCAAAATTGACGATCAGAGAATCCTTATGGAAGCCGCCATTTTTTCAGACAAAACCGCAGTGGATGAGGAAACGGTAAGGCTTAGAAGTCATATAGATCAGCTTCGCATGATGCTTTCAGAGCAAGTGCCGATAGGCAGAAAACTGGACTTTTTAGTTCAGGAGATAAACAGGGAGGCAAACACAATTGGATCTAAAGCCCAGGATGTAGCAATAGCCAAAAGGGTGCTTGAAATAAAGTCAGAGGTAGAAAAGATAAGGGAACAAGTGCAAAACATAGAATGATTCTCGGGAGGGACGTTTAATGAAACTCATTAATATAGGCTTCGGGAACATGATAAATGCTAGCAGGCTAATATCTATTGTCAGCCCGGAATCAGCGCCGGTAAAAAGGATAATTCAAGAGTGCAAAGAACGCGGCACATTAATTGACGCCACTCATGGGCGCAGAACAAGGGCTGTTATAATAATGGACAGCGGACATGTGGTTTTATCATACCTTCAGTCTGAGACTGTCGCTCAGCGCATGAAAAGTGACGGTGACGGTATTGGGGAGGAGACGTGTGATGAGTAATAAGGGTACTCTGGTTATCTTCTCGGGCCCATCAGGATCCGGCAAGGATACAGTGCTCGCAGAGCTTCAAAAGTTTGATGACAATATTGTGGTATCCATGTCACTGACAACCCGTAAGCCAAGATCAGGTGAGGTTAACGGAGAACATTATGTGTTTGTATCTGTTAAAGAGTTTGAGGAGAATATAGATAATGGTCAAATGATAGAGTATGTAAAATACGGCCAAAACTATTACGGAACCCC
>JAIRUF010000148.1 GCA_031254555.1 Oscillospiraceae bacterium
CAAGGACTAAAAGGATAAATATCGGAATAATGTAAGAGAAAAGCATCCCCTCGTTATAGTAAAGAGAAATACAAAGAGGGAACAAAACGGCGGCCGCTTCTATTTTCATGATAGATCCCAGGATATAAGCTATCATACGATGGTTCATATTATCCTCCGCAAAAGTTAAGCGAGAATGTCGGTCAAATCGTGAAAGTACTGATTGGTCGTTATGATAATAACACTGTCCCCCGCCTCCATATGATCATACCCGGTCGGCGTTATAATAGCGCTTGGGTGCCTTATGATATTGGAGACTAATATGTTGGGTTTAAGTTTTAAATCGGCAAGATTTTTGCCCACGATCCTTGAATCGTCAGGAACCGTAAACTCAAGCGCTTCCATCTGGTCGTCTATTAAACGGTAAAGGGTTTTTACGTTGCCCTTGCCGGAATTTTCAATTGCCCTTATATACCTTATTATTCTGTCCGCTGTAATAGCCTTGGGCGAAATTACAGAGTCTATTCCAATTCCCCGTATCATCTCTAAAAAAGTTTCGCGGTTGATTTTAGCTATAACCTGCGGCACGTTAAGTTTTTGAGCATACATGGCTATCACCATGTTTTCTTCATCTATACCGGTCAGAGCGACGCATGAGTCGTAGTGCTCCAGCCCTTCCTCACGTAGCAGGTTCTGGTCTGAACCGTCACCTTTGATCACCGTAACCTTTGGCAGGGACTCATTCAGTTGAACGCACCTGTCCTCATCTTTTTCGATCAGCGTTATGTGCATGTCGGTATACTCAAGTTGTTTTGCAAGGTAATAACTTATGCGTCCCCCGCCTATTATCAAAACTTTCGAGGTCTTTTTTTTGAACAGGTGCAGTTCTTTTAAAAAGCCTGTTATGTTTTTTTTGCTGCCGGTTATATATATTATGTCTCCGGATTGCAGCACAAAATTGCCGTTAGGGATAGTGACGTTTCCTTCTCTTAAAACAGCGCAGATAAGAACTTTAAAGGTGTACTCCAAGTGAAGTCTTGAGATCGCCTTGCCGGCAAGCTCACCGTTTTGGGATATCTTTATCTCGGCTATTTCAACGCGCCCTTTAGAAAAGGAGTCCATTTTTATGGCGGACGGGAACCTAAGCATCCTGGCCATTTCCGTCGCGCCCTCAAGTTCAGGATTTACAAACATGCTAAGGCCGAGCTCGTTTCTCATAAGCTGCAGCTGACTGCCGTACTCCGGGTTTCGAACCCGGGCCATTGTGCGCCGGGCGCCCGCGGTTTTGGCCACAAGGCAGCAGACAATGTTGAGTTCATCGGACGGCGTTACAGAAATAAGCAGGTCTGCCTTTTTGACGCCGGCTTCAAGCTGAACTGCATAACTTGCGGCGTTTCCGCATATACCCATTATGTCATACTTGTTGACGACAGTTTCAACAATGTTTGGATCTTTATCTATCACAACCAGATCATGGCCTTCATCTGTAAGGCATTTTGCAAGATTTTCGCCGATCTTCCCAACGCCTGCTACAATAATGTACATTAAAAACAGCTCCATAAAAATTTTAATTAATTCATACAAGCTCAGTTGATATAATATCATTAAATAAAATAAAAATCTATTGTTTTATAATTATTATTATTGCTCATAAATTTTCAAAGCCTAAAAAAATACGGGAATAATTCCGCAAGGCGGATGCCAATAATTGTCAAAACTATTTTCAAGGCGTTTGTAAAAATATAAATATAAATTACAGGGGGCAAAAAGAAATGGAAAACATTAAAGAAGAACGAGGACTTAAAAACTTTTTAAATAACCGCAGAAATATAGTGATCGCGGTGATAGGGGTAATTTTAGCCATAGCCCTCTTACTGCTTGCGTTCTACAATTTGTTCAAACGGGATTTTCTTCAGCTCTTTTTGAGTAAAGAAAAATATACACAGGTGTTGCTGCTTCAAAATGCCAAAGATTTGGCCGGCACAGTTTCAGGAGCTTTTAATATAAAAGATAAAACGACCAGTTCATATGAGGCCGACATAGACCTTGACATTAAATCAGCAGACGATTTGCAGCTTGGAATTGACAATAAAGTGATGACAGAGATAACGCAGTACATAAAAACGCTGAAGTTTACGGGAACTAAAACAATACACGGGCTGAACTTTCAGCACGAAATCTCGGTTGAGGATAAAAACGGCAGGATCATAGGCGTTACGTCTGTAGTTGACTCACTGTCCCCATATATAAAGGTGCAGGAGGTGTCAGACAGCTGGATTGACATAACCGGCAGAGGACTAAAACCGGGTAAAACGCAGACAGTTTTAGACGCGGCCGGCAAGTCCTCCTCCGAGAACAGGAAGACATCGGTCAGGTTTATGAAAATAATAAAGGAAGCCATAAACGATATTTTAAAGGACAATGTAAGTAAGCCCTTATCAGGGCAAACTCTGAAAGTTGAAGACTGTCAGGTAAAGGGCGACAGGATGGATATATCTATTAAGGCAAAGGATATAAAAGCGGCGCTTACAAAAGCTTTTGATACGGCGAAAAATGACGAGGACCTTTTGGGCGCATTACAATCTGGATATAAAAATGTAAAAGAGGCGGCGTCCGGAAGTGACGCTGAATTTACAAAAGAGACGTATGAAAGCGAGCTGCAAAGAATAATGCAGTCAATTGATGAAAGCTTGCCGGATGACATGCAGATAAATATAAGTCTTTATATAGACAGGAAAAACAAGATAACAGGCATTGACGAAAAAATGACTTCCCCGGGTGAAAACAGCGCCTTTAAGCTGGTTTCACAAAAAGACAACTTTATTGCCAAATCGTCAAAAGGCGGCCGGGAGACGTTGAAGATAAAGTTCTCGTCCGATCATAAGGACAAATCAGTCTTAAACGTAAATATGCTCTCAAAGTCCGGCGGGAAAATATCAGTAAAAGCCGACCTTAAAAATGCCGAAATAAAAAATATGGCGTTTTCAGGAGAAATGAAGGCAAAAATTTTAATTTCAGGATACGGCGGCGATATTAAAACGCAGAGAAGTATAGATTTAAATCTTGTATCCAACAAGGCAAAAGGCGGGAAGGAAACTTTAATAGACATAGACAGTGACTCTTTTAAACTAAAGATCGACTCAAAATCAAAGAAAGAAAAGTTTAAAGAGATAACATTGCCCGGAAAAGACGAACAGCTGTTAAACTTTGCATCGCCCGACATGGAGGTCCAAAAGGCCAAATATATAGGCAGCCTTATGAATTATTTGGTGGTTAAAGCTCCGCTCAGGCACCCCGGGTTTGCAAGCGTTGTGCGCAGTGTTATATTTTCTATGCTCAGTTCCAGCCTGGCAGGGGAGGCCGGTGGCCTTGGAGGTTTAGGCGGACTTGGAGGCCTTAGCGGGCTTAACAGTTTTCAAGGTCTGTTTTAAGTGACGTTTATAAAAGACAACCGGCCCATATGGGCCGGTTGTC
>JAIRUF010000037.1 GCA_031254555.1 Oscillospiraceae bacterium
TTAAGCTTTGCATATCTCTCTATATCTATCGGTATAAGGTTCATTGGGCAGGCTTGATAGCAACGGCCGCAGCGGATGCAGTCACGCTCTTTCTTTATTTTTATATTGTTCTCAGAAAAGGCGAGAACAGCGTTGTTGCCCTTTAAAATCGGAACGTTTATATCAGGTATTGACAGGCCCATCATAGGACCGCCGCTTATGACCTTATAGGGAGATTCTTTGAATCCGCCGCAGAACTCAATTATCTTGCTGATCTCTGTCCCGACAGGGACTCTGATGTTTTTCGGGTTGGCTATTGCAGACCCGTCAACTGTTAAAGAACGGCTGACAAAAGGCTTTCCGGATTTTAAATACCTTGAAATAAACGCGACACTCGCCACGTTCATAACTACGCAACCCACGTCAGACGGCAGCTTGCCAGGAGGAACCCGCTTGCCGGTGACGGACTGAATCATAACCTTTTCAGCGCCCTGAGGATAGCGGGATTTAAGCGCCATTATGCTTACGCCATCGCCAAGGCTGGAATTCCTGTCTGCAATGGACTGCAACGCCTTAAAAGCATCCGGCTTATTGTCCTCAATGGCAATTATAATTTTAGAAAATCCGAGCAGTTCCTTCAGAGTATGTATACCGGAAAGGATATCCCATGAATTGTCGATACACTCGCGGTGGTCAACGGTAATAAACGGCTCGCATTCGGCGGCGTTTATGATAAGGGTATCAACCGCCTCGGGAGCAAAGCTAAGTTTTACGTGCGTCGGGAATCCCGCTCCGCCAAGTCCCACAAGACCGGAGGCCCGCACAGCCTTTAACAAATCGTCCCGATTTTCAACTTTCGGCGCCTTTAAATCTTTGGATAGACGCATTTCACCGTCAGATTCAATTGTAACGGACATAACCGTTAAGCCGTCCCCTATTTTGACAGGGCCAACAGCTTTAACTGTTCCGGATATGGATGCATGTATCGGGGCGCTTATGAATTTGTCCGTATCTCCGACCAGCTGGCCTATATCTACAGTGTCCCCAACCTTGACAACAGGAGTGCACGGTGCTCCTATATGTTGCTGCATGGGAAGAATAACACGCCCCACATCGGGCATGCGAACTACTTCCATGGCGGCTGTGTTCTTATGATGAGCGACAACGGCTCCACCGTGGCTTTTAGCCGTCGGCTTAAGTACACCTTGTAACTTTTCGCCTAACATTTATTCAACTCCTCATAACTTGTCGTTTAATCGACTAATATAATTAAATCAGTAATTTTTACTGTAAAAAAATTACTGTATTTAATGAAACAATAGAGAACTACATTTTAAAAAAACTACTTTGTCTCTGTAGGGCAGGCATAATTATTTTTAACATAGAACCGGTTAGGCATCCTGTTATCAGCGCATATATCAGCAAAAAAGGCGCATAGCTTACAAACAGGGACGTGCCTGAAATTATTGCGGCAACTATTAGCTGGCCTAAGTTGTGGGCGGCGGCAGATAAGACGGCAATGCCGATAATCCCAAAGGTTTTGCGCTTGGATTTTAAAAGCAGAGACATGACAGCGGTACTTAAAACGCCGCCGGCAAAACTCATAAAGAATGCGGCACTGCCGCGTGTAGCCCCAGCAAAAACAGCTTTAATAACAGTTATGTACAAAGCGGGCATAAACCCCATTGTCGAGGCTGTGAACATGGTGACGATATTTGAAAATCCAAGCTTTGCTCCAGGAGGAAGTCCAGGTACGGGAGGTATAAAATTCTCTAATAATGAAAGCACTATAGCCTGGGCCCCAAGGATTCCTAAAAGGGCAATAAATCTGGTTCTTGCGTTGATATTTATATTTGATTTACTCTTCATGGTGTCAACTTCCCTAATACGCTACAGCGTCAGGCACAGAGCCGCTTGGTTTCCCCTCAACAACAACAAAGGTTTTAGACGGCAGGCAAGCGGAGACGTCTCCCGCTTTTTGCAGCCAGCCGGAATTTATGCACAGCTTATCATTACAGCCAGCATGAATATAGCGTATCTTATTTTTATCAACAAGCAAAACAGCATCAGGGGACGTGTGAAGATCCACTTTGTATGACTGTTGCACCCCTTCTAATTCTATGCGCCTGACTTCTTGTCCATTCTTATAAATCACCGCGGTCAAAGCGGTATCCTGCGGAAAGATACGGGGTGCAAACAAAGCAAAGCATATGAGTATAAGAAGAGTTATTAAAACAATGTCGGCCTTTTTAAAAAATACATATTTCTCCATGGTTTATATCACCGGGTCAGTTTAAAATCGTCATTGTTTATAGAGAGTAAATCAACAATGCCGTCAGTGGCATATACGTTAAAGTCTTTGTCAATAAAAACTGCCTGTGCGCTGTATTTCTCAAGCAGGGGAAGGCTTTTTTCGTACCCCAGAATAAAACAAGCTGTCGACAGAGCGTCACTTAACAATCCGGAATCGCATATGACCGTAGCGCTTATGATATCGCTGTCCGCCGGGTAGCCTGTTTTTGGATCCAATATGTGGTGATATGTCTTACCGTCTTTTTCTAAAAATCGCTCGTAGTCTCCGGATGTTGAGATGCAAGTTTCCTTCAAGGGAATTGTAATCACGTACGAATCGCCCCTTGGGTGCTTTATACCGACTGTCCAACTGTCAGCTTTAGGGTTTTCGCCATACAGAAGTATACTTCCGCCGACAGATATTACAGCGCCCTCAACCGAAGATTTTTTTAGCAAATCCCGTATAATGTCACAGGCAATTCCCTTGCCTACAGCTCCAAGGTCAAGGCTCTGGCCATCTGCGATCTCAACTTGCGTTTCGGATAACCGGATAGAGCGGTAATCAATTGTTTTGACGGCGGCATTTATGTCTTCCTGCGAGGGAAGGTCAGCATTGTCTCCGCCAATACCCCAAAGGTCTGTAAGCTTACCTACGGTTATGTCAAAAACACCTCCGCAGTTGCCTGATATATCTGTTGATAAACGTATCCACGAAAGCGTTCGGGAGTCAACTTTAACCAGTGATCCGGAAAATGCGTTTATGCGTGCAACATCAGAACTATTTATCCTCCAAGACAAATAGTTCATCTCAAGATCATTTATTTGATTTATTATGTTATTTGAAACTTCATTGGCGTCATTGCCGTAAATCAACTGTGTTATAACCGTACCCATTGCAAGGTCCGTTTTACTGACAGGTTCGTTTTTGCCGCAGCCCGTTAAGACTGACAATAGGAGAATGAAGGTGCCAAGGAATATTAATTTAATTAAAGATATTCCTTTAAATAAAGACAAAAAAGACAACTCCCAAACCACTAAAAATAACTAAGTTATATAATATATAACTTAACCCGATATATTCTATATGTACATGAATATATTACATTATATTTCTACGCTTTTCAATGTTTTTTGATTTTTTTCTATATGTTATCAATTATAGATTTATTTACCAACATTAAAAAATAAATGCAAAGAAGCCCGCAGAATATTCTGCGAACTTCTTATTTTCAGATCTGTTAGCAGTTGTTGCATCCGCCGAAGCTGCCAAATCCATTGTCTCCACAACAGAAGAGAATGAGAATTAAGATAATTAACCAGCTGTTATTGTTGCCACATCCCATTTATCTAAGCTCCTCCTTTCATAAGGCTAACCTCAAGTTTTTAAGTACAAAATTAAGCAGAGGTTAAACCCTAGTCTCATGAATATAATATGGAGCTTTAGTGATTTGTGTTACAATATAAAAATCATAAAATCACCTAAGTTTGTATGGCCATAAATAATATTAATAGTATAAAAGCATTTAAAAGATTTACAGGGATTATAAAATTTGTCCGGTAGATAAAAGGTGTTAAAAATTAAAGAAGACTGATCTTTTCTAAAGATCAGTCTTTTTGGTCTAGACAGAATATGAAAATACTTGGGTACATATAATAAACCTGAATATAATAGGACCACAAATAAAAGGAGAAATAATATGAAAACGTACGGAGAAAAAAAGAAATATGAATATGACTGTGAAATTGATTCAGAATTTGAACCCGACATATTAAATGAATCATATGACAATAATGTAAAAAGCTCTGAAAAAACGAGTAAAAAATCAAAAACAAGAGATAATTTTAAAAATCAAGAAAGTTTGCAGACTGAAAAATAGTTTTGACCTTTTTTGATGTTTGACCGTTTGTTTATGTGAATCTATAATAACATATAAGATCAAAGAAAGTCAAAGATAAATTTTGATATGTTTTTAAGGAAGTGGCAAGATGAACCTTAGCAATATGATAGCTAATATTATACTTGACATGCTAAATGACAGCGGTCAAACAGACATACAAAGGAACGAGCTTGCTGAACGGCTTGGCTGTGTTCCAAGCCAAATAAATTATGTTATATCCTCAAGGTTTACACCCGAACACGGATATATAGTTGAAAGCCGACGTGGCGGCGGCGGATATATCAGGATAACAAGAGCACAAAATGACAGCAGCTCTATACTTATGCATGTGGTCAACAATATCGGAAACGAAATCGATGACAGAACTTGCAGGGCCCATATTCACAATCTGACTTATCAAAACATACTGCACGCTCAAGCCGCAAAGTTTATTTTAGCGGCTGTTAGTGAAAACAGCTTAAAACAAGTTGAGCCTGAAAAAAAAGATATTGTAAGGGCCTCAATATTTAAACAGATGATTTTAGCTGCGTCTATATAAGGAGGGGAAATATTATGGTATGTCAAAACTGCGGCAAAAAAGAAGCTACAACTCATATAAAAAGAGTTGTAAACGGGAATGAGACCAAACTGAATCTTTGCGCGGACTGTGCTGAAAGCATGGGATACGGAGATTTATTTTCAGGATTTGGATTCAATATGTCAAATATATTTTCAAACTTTTTTTATGATATTCCGTTAGCGGTTTTACCCATCTCAAAAACGGTTGTGTGTGAAAAGTGTAAGAGCACATTTGACGAAATAATAAAAAGCGGAATGATGGGCTGCCCAGAGTGTTACGATGTTTTCAGTGACAGACTCATACCATCTATCCAGAGGATACACGGCAAGGCGGTGTATGCCGGCAAATCCGCGGTGTCAGTTAATACAGACGATTCTAAGACAAATATAGATAAAATAGAATCACTGAAAAAAGAACTTGAAGACGCTGTGCAAGAGCAAAACTTTGAAAGAGCGGCCACTCTTCGTGACGAGATAAAGTTGTTGGAAGGGGAGGCGGCAAACTTATGATTAAATGGTATGAATCCAGCGGCAAAGATATTGACGTTGCAATGAGTGCAAAGGTAAACTTTTCAAGGAACTTAAGCGGCTATGTTTTTACAAACAGACTTGATCAAAAGAGCAAAGAAGAAATAACAAAAAAGGTAAAAAAAGTTATTGATAATAATATAATGGATATAGGCCTTAAACATATCGAAATGAATAAGCTTAATCACGATGAGGTAATATCCTTTGCGGAAAAGGGATTGATTAGTCCGGAGTTTGTAAGTGTTGAAAATGGCGGGTCTTTATTCCTTACGGATGACGAAGGGATAAGTATTGTAATGTTCGAAGATGAACATGTAAAGATACAAACCTTTACATCTGGACTCGAAGCTCTTAAAGCATTGGAAACAGCAGATAAAATAGACAATATACTGGATAATGAGCTGAATTTTGCATTTGATAAAAATCTGGGATACCTTACACAGTGTCCTACTAATATAGGCACAGCTATGAAGGCGTCTGTAATACTTCACCTACCCGCGCTTTGCGCAGCGGGTCAAATACCAAAACTTTCGTCCAATGTATCCCGGTTAGGACTTTTTATAACGAATGTATACGGTGATTCCGTTTCGCCTAAAGGAGGTTTTTACCAGCTTTGCAACCATGTCACTATGGGTTTGTCTGAAAAATCTGCAATACAAAACTTAACGTCAATAGCAGAGCAGATAGTGGATCAGGAACGCAGTGCAAGGGAAGATATTTTTACAGACCTTAAATTCCAGGACTCACTTTGGAGGTCGTGCGGAGTACTTAAAAACGCAAGGATATTGAGCTTTGATGAATTCATCCAAAACATTGCGAATATAAGAATCGGCGCGTCTAAAAATATGCCGGGCATAGAAATGGAAACCATTAATAAACTTATAAAGACGGTGCATCCTGCCACGATAAATACGAGTAAGGGTAAAAGGCTTAACAGGCAGGACAGGGATATAATAAGGGCAGAACAAACAAGAGAAGTATTCAGCAAGATTTAAAACAGATTAAAAACAGAAAAAAGAGATAATTATATTGACAGCAGATTAAAATAAAAGGGTGGGAAGACAATGTACAAATTCACAGGATTTACTGAAAAGGCAAATATAGATTTAAACAGAGCAATAGAGATAGCAGAAGATCTGGGGCATTCTTATATTGGCAGTGAGCATTTACTTGCGGCTCTGGCGGAAGATTCCAGCGGGGTTGCCGGCGCCGTGCTTTCAAGCAAGGGCGTCACTCCTGAAAAAATGGATGATTTACTCAAAAAGATGATTGGAATAGGAATACCGACAGTTTTAACACCATCTGACTTCACGCCGAGGTGCAAAAGAATCATAGAGCTTGCAATAGCTTATGCAGGGACGACGGGCACTGGTTATGTCGGAACGGAACACCTGCTTATCTCTATTATAAATGAGACGGACTGTTGCGCGGCTGGACTTATCTCGCAGCTTGGACTTAACCCAAGCGACATCGCAACTCAGATCAATTATGTTTTAGGCGGATCTCAGAGTCACAGTTCGGTAAATAAAACACATAAGCCTGGGTCTGTCAATCAAAACAGTAAAACTCCTACTTTAGATCAGTTCGGGCGTGATCTTACCGCAATGGCACAGCGCAACAAAATAGACCCAGTTATAGGAAGACAGGACGAAATAGACAGAGTTATACAAATACTCAGCAGAAGGACAAAAAACAATCCATGTCTTATAGGTGAACCGGGCGTGGGTAAAACAGCCATAGCGGAGGGGCTTGCACTTAAAATTGCCAACGGAGAGGTTCCGGAGCTTTTAAGGAATAAGAGAATAGTAACGCTTGATCTTACAAGCATGGTGGCAGGAACTAAATACAGGGGTGATTTTGAGGAAAGAATAAAAACAGCCCTTGAAGAGGTAAAATCAACTGGCGACGTGATTCTTTTCATAGACGAACTTCACACGATAATCGGAGCGGGCGCCGCCGAGGGCGCTGTCGACGCCGCAAATATCTTAAAGCCTTCTCTGGCAAGGGGAGAAATGCAGGTAATAGGAGCGACAACACTGGATGAGTACAGAAAATATATAGAAAAAGACGCGGCGCTTGAAAGGCGTTTCCAACCTAT